>NZ_JAKUGE010000003.1:0-192035 GCF_022663795.1 Bacillus cereus group sp. BfR-BA-01349 | reverse complement strand
TTTAGTTCTTCTGTATATTTTTGAAATGATTGTCCTTTTCTTGCCATAAAAAAATCCCCTCCAGATAAAACAGTATTGAGTCCATCATATCAGATGGACTCTTTTTTTACTGTCTACCTATAGGGGATAATACCACCCTCATTATGAGGAAGCTCGCTTTTTTTATTCTTTCATTTTAGACTTTAAATTTGTAACTAATTGATCTACCGTTACATTTGCAAGTACGTTTTCCATCGCTTCTTGCGCTTGCATTAAAATAATTTCTAATACTGATTGAATATTAGCTCCTACTGGACATTCAATGTTGGGATTTTCATGGAAGGAAAATAGCTGTCCTTCTTCTACAACTTCCACTGCTTTATATACATCAAGTAATGTAATTTCTTCTAAATCTCGAGCAAGTGTCGTACCACCTTTACCAGCTTGTACATCAACAAGTCCTGCTCTCTTCAACATTCCTGTAATGCGACGAATCACAACTGGATTTGTATTCACACTACCGGCAATCCATTCAGAGGTACAGCGAGAGTTTCGATCTATCGCAAGTAATGTCAGCATATGAACACCTACTGTAAAACGACTACTAATCCCCATCTGCACACCCTCCTTTTTATTCATTCTATTAAAAGACGACTCTTATCATTATATACTATTTTTAATTTATACATAAAGAAAAAGCATGATTTCAATAAGAAATCACGCTTTTCTCTCATTATTGACGCTTTATAAATTTCGCTAAATCTTTAAATTTCACTTTATCTGAGTAATTCATTACGCCGTTTACGTAAATGCGGCTTGTAACAGCATTTAATACCGCAATTGTCGCCAATAAGACTGCTAATGTTATCGTAATTTCTAGCATACCTGCTTCACCAGCTACAATACGTGAGAAGGTAACCATCGGTGTAAAGAATGGAATGTAAGAACTTACAACGACGATAGTACTATTCGGATCACTTAATGATTTAATACTAATAAAGAATGCAGCCATAATTAAAATCATTACCGGGAAAGATACAGCTTGTAAATCCTCCGTCTTAGACACGACAGCTCCAGCAGCAGCATACATCATCGCATAAAGTAAATATCCCGTAATGAAATAAACAAGAAACATGCTGATAACCTTTGCATCTAATTTCGTAAAGTCAATTGGAATACCAAATAGTGAGGCACTTTCTAAATCGACCCAACCTAACAAATATGGAATAAGATAACCACACGCCAATATGACAAGTTGTAATAACGCCGTTGAAACAACCGCTAAAATTTTCGCATACATCATCGTAAGAGGCTTCACTTTCGGAAGCATTACTTCCATTACACGTGACGCCTTTTCAGATGCAATATTCATTGCGATTGTATTTCCGAACGCTACAATAAACATATATAAAGCAAATGTAAAGAAATAGGCAATTCCGAAAGAAGATGTACGATCTTTTATCGCTTCTTGCTTTACTTGAATTTCTGTTTGTAATTGCTGTGCAATTTCTGGTGAAACATTATTTTTGGCAATCGTCACCATCGTATATTGTTGCTTTAAATATCCTGCCATAATTGCAGAAGTTGCTTGGCTTGGAAATCCATTATACATATATGTAATCGATGGAGCCCCATCCTTTTCCGTCACATGGAATAGACCATCTAAATCGCCTTCTTCTACTTGCTTATGCAGTTTATCAAAATCATCCTTTGAACCAATTGTTATTTTTGCTGATGGCAATAGCTTATTTAGCTCATCTTTTTGTACTTTATATGTGGAACTCTCTACTACAACTGCAATTTTATCTTTATCCTTATTTTTATCATCGCCTGAAGTAAAATGATTAAATGCAAAAATCCCAAACACAACTAAAAATAAAATCGCACTCGTAATTAATGATTTTTTAGATAAAAATGCTTCCCTAAAATAAAATGAAAATACGTGAGAAAATTTACGCATCGTTATTTCGCCCTCTCTACAAAGATTTCGTTTAACGTCGGCTCTAACATTTTAAATTGTCGTAAGGTAACACCTTGTTCTTGCAACTGTTGTAAAATCTTTAGAGCTTCTGCATCATCTTGTACTTGCACATAAAGAAGACCTTGTTGTTTTTCATAGGATACATGAATAGCTTCTAATCCCTTCGCATTCTCTTCTGTATCTTCAATCGTTAAATTACGGAAACCGTACTCTTTTTTAATATCACTTAACTGGCCTTTTACGACTGCTTCGCCTTTTTTCAAAATACATACATGTTGGCAAAAAGCCTCTACTTGTTCCATACGATGACTAGATAAAATAATCGTCTTTCCGCTCTGTACTTGTTCTTCAATAATGCTAGCTAACATTCCAGCATTAACTGGATCCAGTCCACTAAATGGTTCATCTAAAATGAGAAGTTCAGGATTATGAAGAAGAGCAGCAATTAATTGGATTTTTTGCTGATTCCCTTTTGAAAGCTCTCCAGCCGTTTTAAATTTATATTCTGGTATCGCTAAACGCTCTAACCAGTGATCAATAGCGTGATCCACTTCTTTCTTCGACATTCCTTCTAATCTACCAAAATATCGCAGCTGATCTATTACTCTACTTTTTGTATATAAACCTCTTTCTTCTGGTAAATATCCAATTGTTACACCACTATTTCCAAATGCTTTTCCATCCCATGTAATCGAACCTTCATTAGGCGTTAATAATCCGAGAAGCATTTTGATTGTTGTTGTTTTCCCTGCACCATTTCGTCCAAGTAACCCTAGTACTTCACCTTTTGGTAACGAAATTTGCAAACCGTTAACTGCTTTTGATTCCCCAAATTGTTTCGTTAAGTTTTGAATTTGTAAACTCAAGTATAAAGCCTCCCCTTTAGTATCATTCGTACTCTCTTTCAAAGACTATGTTTATTCAAGACAAAATATAGCACCACGCTTCATCCTCCTATATGTAAACATCATCATGAATCCATCATTTGTTCTATTTAGTTAAAATTGTAAATAACAAAGTTCTTTTTGTCAATTATAATTGTCATTACGACAATAAAACTTGTCAAAACAACTATTATTATTTTGCTCATCTTTCTAATATAGGACATACTACTATATATATAAAAGACAATATGCAAATGTTCATATAAAAATATTATATTTTAATATATAATATAAAATGATTTTCTAACATCAAGGAGGATACATATGAAGATGAAGAGGGGCATTACCACTTTATTATCTGTAGCGGTTCTATCTACATCACTTGTAGCATGTTCAGGAACACCAGAGAAAACAGTGGCGAAAGAAGAGAAAGTAAAATTAACAGAACAACAATTAATGGCTGATTTATGGTATCAAACAGCCGGTGAAACGAAAGCACTTTACTACCAAGGGTACAACATTGGTCAATTAAAGCTTGATGCAATTCTTGCAAAAGGGACAGAGAAAAAACCTGCTATCGTGCTTGATTTAGACGAAACTGTTTTAGATAACAGTTTCGTCTAAATCAAGCAATGAGCGTAAAAACAGGCAAAGGCTATCCTTACAAATGGGATGATTGGATTAACAAAGCTGAGGCTGAAGCCCTTCCAGGCGCAATTGATTTCTTAAAATATACAGAGTCTAAAGGTGTAGATATTTACTACGTCTCAAATCGTAAAACGAATCAACTAGATGCAACAATTAAAAATCTTGAGCGTGTAGGTGCTCCTCAAGCAACGAAAGAACATATATTACTACAAGATCCGAAAGAAAAAGGGAAAGAAAAACGCCGTGAACTCGTTTCTCAAACCCATGATATTGTCTTATTCTTCGGTGATAACTTGTCTGATTTCACAGGTTTTGATGGAAAATCTGTAAAAGATCGTAACCAAACAGTAGAAGATTCAAAAGCACAATTTGGTGAGAAATTCATTATTTTCCCGAATCCAATGTATGGTGATTGGGAAGGCGCTTTATATGATTATGATTTCAAAAAATCAGATGCAGAAAAAGATAAAATCCGTCGCGACAACTTAAAATCATTTGATGTAAAATAAAAGAGGATGGCGAATGCCATCCTCTTTTATTTTACTTTCTCTGTTAAAGGCAAGATAAATACTTCCACACGTCTATTCTTTGCCTTTCCTTCTTGCGTATCGTTTGGAGCAATTGAACGGTATTCTCCGTATCCAATCGCACTAAATTTTTCTGGTTGTAATTCTTTATTTTGCAGTAATACTTGCATAAAATTAACTGCCCGCTGCGTACTTAATTCCCAATTCGACGCAAACTGCGCATTGGCAATAGGGACATTATCCGTATGACCCGATACTGTAATTTCACGAGGTGACGCTGAAACAAGTAAGCTAGACATCTCTTTTGCAATCCCTAAAGATTCTAATTTCACATCTGCTTTCCCCGAATCAAACAGTATATTTTCTAATATTATCACCATTAATCCCTTTTCAGTTAATTTAGTTTGAAAAGAAGAGGATAATTGTTTTTCATTAATATATTGATCAATCTTTTTTTGTAATGCTTTCAATTCATCCATCTCTTTTTTTTCTTTAGCTCTAGCTTCTTCTTGTTTTTTTGCTTGTTCTGCCTCAAGGCTACTTGCTGATAATTCTTTTTCATCATTTGGCTTTTGATCACTTAAAAATTCTTTGTTGCCTGTTCCCCCAGCTAATTCACTTCGAAAAGCAACTGCCATCTGTTTAAACTTCGCAGCATCTATACTACTCATTGCGAATAAAACGATAAACAATGCAAATAACAACGTTAACATATCAGAATATGGAATTAACCATGTTTCATCGATATGCTCATCATGTTTTTTCTTTTTACCTCTTCTATTTTTCTTACTCCGCATTTTTTTCTGCTCCTTTTTCTAGCTTTTTACGCTCGGTTGCAGAAAGTGCACCTAAAATACGGTTCTTCATAATAAACGGATATGTACCTTCTTGTAACATTAATAAACAATCAATGATTAAACGTTTTTTCTCAATTTCAGCTGAAGATTTTTGCTTTAACTTATTTGCAAATGGATGCCATAATACATAACCGGAAAAAATACCAAAAATCGTTGCAATAAACGCACCCGAAATAGCATGACCTAACTTTTCAATATCAGTTAAGTTACCAAGCGCAGCTACAAGACCGATAACAGCACCCAAAACTCCTAATGTCGGTGCATACGTACCAGCTTGTGAAAAAATAGCAGCTCCCTTTGCATGTCTTTCTTCAATTGCCTCTAATTCAGATTCCAAAATCTGCTCTAAATCTTCTGCGGATACACCATCAATCACAAATTTCATACCGCGCAAAAGAAATTCATCTTGAATTTTGTCTAATTGTTGCTCTAAAGACAAAATACCGTATTTTCTACTTTCAGATGTCCAATGAACAAATAATTCTAGCAACTGTTCATAACTTAAATCCTTTTTATTTGAACCAAAAAGAACTTTAAATAGTTTTGGAACCCTTTTTAGTTGATTCATCGGAAATGCAATACATACTGCAGCAAATGTACCGATAAAAATAATTAATGCTGCGGCAGGATTTAATAAGGCTGTTATGTCAGCGCCCTTGACGACCATCCCTACTACCACTGCTACAAATCCTAAAATAAGTCCAATAATTGTTGCAAAATCCATTCCCATTCACTCCTAGTCTATACAAGAAGTTCTCTATTCTCGATAATCGCTATATCTTCTTATGTATATATATTACATAAAAAATGCATTTCATGAAAGATAAGAAATGAATTATATAAAAAAATACTACAAATTCACACATTTTCTGACATTTTCTTTGCATTTCTATTACGTTATGACTCTTATATTCCTTTTCCAACAAACTAGATTTATAATAAAAAAACATTACACATTCTATTAAGAAGGGACTGTGATTACAAGGCATCATGAAAAAGATAATAATTATTTCTGCCACTACTATTGTAATCGGGATCACATCTTTCGCTTACTTTGGTTCTAAAACACCACTACATCATGAAGCAAAAGCTGTCGAAAGTCAAAAGCATACTAACCATAAAAAAGAAGAGATTCCTGCTTTTCCAAAAGCTGATCATAATGCAAAGAAAATAGACAATGACTTTTCAGTTGTAACAAATCCAAAATCTAATCTTGTCTTAATTAATAAACATCGAAAACTACCAGATGGATACATTCCTGAAGACTTAACGAGACCCAATGTACCATTTATTAGTCCAAAAGATAAAGAAAAAACATTGCTGCGAAAAGATGCTGCAGAGGCACTTGAAAACATGTTTAAAGCTGCGAAAAAAGAAGGGCTTGATCTTACAGCTGTATCTGGTTATCGTTCATACAAACGCCAAAAATCGTTGCATGATACATACGTTAGACGTCAAGGAAAAGCCGAAGCTAATTCGGTAAGCGCAATTCCTGGTACAAGTGAACACCAAACGGGTTTAGCAATGGATATTAGTTCAAAATCAGCTAAATTTCAATTAGAGCCTATCTTCGGGGAGACAGCAGAAGGAAAATGGGTCGCAGAACACGCTCATGAATTCGGCTTTGTCATTCGTTACTTAGAAGATAAAACAGATACAACAGAATATGCATATGAACCATGGCACTTACGCTACGTTGGTAATCCATACGCTACATACCTATATAAACATCACTTAACATTAGAAGAAGCGATGGAAGACAAAAAATAAGAGAGCAAATTGCTCTCTTATTTTTCTTTCACTCTGTTATTGTATTAATTTCTTCTTCCATTCTTCAGGCCATGGTTCGCCTCTTCCTGTTTTTTTCGACGCTTGAACCATCATTCCACGACCTACTAAACAAACCTCTCCTGCTGCATTCTTCACCATATAATGTAAATCTAAAGAAGAATTCCCGACCGATCCTGCCTTTACATACACCTTCAGCTGTTCATCAAAATATATTTGCTTAATAAAATTACATTGTAAATCCGCAACAACGATCATCGTTTCTGATGATGCATGTGTCCACTCTTGCATAAATCCAAGTTCTTTAAACAACGCAATACGAGCTTCTTCAAAATAAGTAAAAGCAACGACATTATTTACATGTCCAAACATATCTACTTCACCAAAACGAACCTTTACAGGGTTGTAAAACGAAAAACCACTTTCCCATTGCTCAAAGTCTTCAATATAAGAAATCCTCTTCATTGTTATCTCTCCTTTTCACCTTAAAATAAACAGAATAAACAGAAAAATATAGTTATAAATATTGCCTCTTCGATATGAAGAGGCAATATTTATTAATAGTTATTATCGCTACCAAAGAAATCTTTGAACGATTGAATTGTTGTATCACGGTTTAATGCCGCAATTGAAGTTGTTAAAGGAATACCCTTCGGACATGATTGCACACAGTTTTGAGAGTTACCACAGTTTGCTAGTCCTCCATCTCCCATAATTGCACGTAAGCGATCTGCTTTATGCATTTCACCCGTTGGATGTGAGTTGAATAAGCGAGCTTGTGATAACGGTGCTGGTCCAATAAAATCAGACTTACTGTTTACGTTTGGACATGATTCTAAGCAAACACCACATGTCATGCATTTTGAAAGCTCATAAGCCCATTGACGCTTTTTCTCAGGCATTCTTGGTCCTGGACCTAGGTCATACGTACCATCAATTGGAATCCACGCTTTAACGCGTTTTAGAGCATTAAACATGCGACTACGATCAACTTGTAAGTCACGTACAACCGGGAATGTCTTCATCGGTTTTAAGCGAATTGGTTGCTCTAATTGATCGATAAGTGCCGTACATGATTGACGTGGTTTTCCGTTAATCACCATCGAACATGCACCACATACTTCCTCTAAGCAGTTCATATCCCATGCAATCGGAGTTGTTTGGTTCCCTTTTGAATCAACAGGATTACGACGGATTTCCATAAGTGCTGAGATAATATTCATATTCGGACGATATGGAATTTCAAACTCTTGGTCAAAGGCTTGCGCATCTGGCCCGTCTTGTCTTGTAATGATGAGGCGGATTGTTTTCTCAGACATGTTGTTTATCCCCCTTCTCTTCACCCTTAGCAGCTACATCGTGTTTTGAAGAATAATCACGTTTACGTGGTTTAATTAACGAAATATCAACGTCCTCGTAATGGAATGCTGGTGCATTTCCTTCTCCCTCAAATTTTGCCATCGTAGTTTTTAAGAAGTTTGCATCATCACGATTTGGGAATTCAGGTTTGTAATGCGCCCCACGGCTTTCATTACGGTTATATGCGCCAATTGTAATAACACGTGCTAACTCAAACATATTTGCAAGTTGGCGTGTAAATGAAGCACCTTGGTTACTCCATCTTGCTGTATCGTTAATGTTAATACGTTTGTAACGAGCCATTAATTCTTCAATTTTCGCATCTGTTTCTAATAATTTTTTATTTTCACGAACTACTGTAACGTTATCTGTCATCCATTCTCCAAGCTCTTTATGAAGAACATACGCATTTTCGTTACCATCCATCGTTAAAATATTGTTAAATTTCTCTGTTTCGATTAATTCATTTTGCTCATATACAGTAGATGAAACAGCATCAGATGATTTAGAAAGACCTTTCATATATTCAATTGCGTTTGGTCCCGCTACCATACCACCATAAATTGCTGATAATAGTGAGTTCGCACCAAGACGGTTACCACCGTGCATAGAATAATCACACTCACCTGCTGCAAATAAACCTGGAATATTTGTCATCTGTTTATAATCAACCCATAGTCCGCCCATTGAATAGTGAACAGCTGGGAAGATTTTCATCGGTAGTTTACGAGGATCATCCCCTGTAAATTTCTCATAGATTTCAATAATTCCACCTAGTTTAATATCTAGTTCTTTTGGATCTTTATGAGAAAGATC
Source organism: Bacillus cereus group sp. BfR-BA-01349 (assembly GCF_022663795.1). Taxonomy (NCBI): domain Bacteria; kingdom Bacillati; phylum Bacillota; class Bacilli; order Caryophanales; family Bacillaceae; genus Bacillus; species Bacillus cereus group sp. BfR-BA-01349. The sequence goes on along the minus strand of NZ_JAKUGE010000003.1, from coordinate 183,196 downwards.
TAAGTACACCATGTTTTCACCGTTAATACCTAGTTTTTGCTCTACGCAAACATCAAAGATTTCACGCGTCGCGATGTCACGAGGTACAAGGTTTCCGTAAGCCGGATATTTTTCTTCTAAGAAGTACCATGGTTTACCATCTTTATATGTCCAAACACGTCCACCTTCACCACGTGCAGATTCACTCATAAGACGTAATTTATCGTCTCCAGGAATTGCCGTTGGGTGAATTTGAATGAACTCACCGTTTGCATAATATGCGCCTTGTTGATATACAGCAGAAGCTGCTGTACCTGTATTGATAATGGAGTTTGTTGATTTTCCGAAAATGATACCAGGGCCCCCTGTTGCCATAATTACGGCATCTGCTCCGAAACTTCTAATCTCCATAGTTTGTAAGTCTTGTGCAACGATTCCTCGGCACACACCTTCATCATCAACAACAGCTCGTAAGAAATCCCAACCTTCATATTTCGTTACAAGTCCTGCTACTTCGTGACGACGTACTTGTTCATCTAATGCGTAAAGTAATTGCTGTCCAGTTGTTGCACCAGCAAATGCTGTACGGTGATGTTGCGTTCCACCAAATCGACGGAAATCAAGAAGTCCTTCTTCCGTACGGTTGAACATAACACCCATACGGTCCATTAAATGAATGATACCAGGTGCTGCTTCACACATTGCTTTAACTGGTGGTTGGTTCGCTAAGAAGTCCCCACCATAAATTGTATCGTCAAAGTGGATCCATGGAGAATCCCCTTCACCTTTCGTATTTACGGCACCGTTAATTCCGCCCTGAGCACATACAGAATGTGAACGTTTTACTGGTACTAAAGAAAACAGTTCAACATTTACTCCTGCTTCTGCCGCTTTAATCGTTGCCATTAAGCCAGCCAAGCCACCGCCGACTACTATAAGTTTCCCTTTCATGCTCTCCCACTCCTTACTGGTTTGCTAGCTGTGGATCGATGAACGCTAATAATGCACTCACACCTACATAAGATAAACCTAAGAAAATAGCTAATGTTACATAAGTAGAGATTCTTTGTGAACGTGGAGATACTGTAATTCCCCAGCTGATGCAGAATGTCCATAGTCCATTTGCAAAGTGGAAAATCGTTGAAACAACACCAACTAAGTAGAATGCAAACATAGCTGGATTGTTTAAAATATCTGCCATCATATCATAGTTTACCTCTTTACCTAACATTGCTTGAATACGAGTTTCCCAGACGTGCCAAGAAATGAAGATCAGCGTAACGATACCTGAAATTCTTTGGAAAACGAACATCCAGTTACGGAAATAACCGTAAGAAACCGCATTGTTCTTAGCTGTAAATGCAATATATAAGCCATATATAGCATGGTACAGTATCGGTAAAAAGATGATGAAAATTTCTAGCGCATACCGGAATGGAAGGAGCTCCATAAAGCCTGCAGCTTTGTTAAAAGCCTCTGCTCCTCGTGTTGCAAAGTTGTTTACAATTAAATGTTGCGTCAAAAAGACACCAACCGGGATGACCCCCATTAATGAGTGCCACTTACGAAACGTATACTCGCGGCCTTTCATGTCCCCATTACCCCCCTTGAATGTTTGACTGCTGTTTTCAGATTAGTTTATGACAATAATGTTTTTTCACTATTGGCATAAGAAAAACTGAAAAAATTATTCGAAATATTTCAGCATAATTTGATACCAAGTTCATTTTACTCCTATTTTTGTCGAAGCGTCAAGAAAACGTATACATAATTTGCATATAATTTGCCAATTCTTTTTTTCTTCTTATATATTCAGATTTTCCTAAAGAAAAATCTGTTTTTATAAATGTGAAATGTTATATAATAATCCCTATAGAAAGAGGGGAATATTGTGAGTAAAAATACAATCGATACAACATCTTTAGAAGATGTTTCATTGAACGCCTTCGCTTATGAATTGCTACGTGAAGAATTACTACCTGATTTAATCGGCAACGATTTAGATGGTATTTTATACTGGTCTGGTAGAAACCTTGCAAGAAAATATCCGCTAGAAACAATTGAAGAAGTCATTCAGTTCTTTGAAAAGGCTGGCTGGGGCACTTTAAGCATTGTTGAACATAAGCGTCGTGAAATGCAGTTCCAACTTAAAGGCACACTCATCGCAGAACGTCAAAAACAAAAACGACATTCTTCTTATCAACTAGAAGCCGGATTCATCGCTGAACAAATCCAAAAGCAACGGAACGTCGTTGCGGAGTCATACGAAGAAAAGAAAAAACGTTCTGACTCTATTACATTTCTTGTAAAATGGGATATAAAAGATCTCATTGAAGTGTAAGCATTACCTACAGTCAACTAGACATATCAGTTTAGTTGACTTTTTTGTATTTTCATTCAGATGAGTTTATTTTAAATCTTCAGAAATTATACCAAAAAACAGAAGACGTTGTAAACTACAACGTCTTCTTATCTGTTAAATACGTATAAATCGTCTCCGCGACATTTTTCGGCATACCCGCTTCGACAAATTCCTCTATAGAAGCTTCTTTCATCTTCTTTAATGAACCAAAATGTTTTAACAATACCTTTTTCCGTTTATCACCGATTCCTGGAATATCATCCAATGCTGATTGAATGACAGATTTCCCATGTAATTGACGATGGAATGTAATCGCAAATCGATGCACCTCATCTTGAATACGCTGCAACAAATAAAATTCTTGGCTATTTCTCTCAAGTATCACAGGTTCCGGTGGATCCCCAATAATTAAATGGGAGGTTTTATGTTTATCATCTTTTACAAGACCTGCCATCGGAATATATAATCCGAGCTCATTCTCTAAAATATCACTTGCAGCCGCTAGATGGCCTTTTCCTCCATCAATAATAATCAAATCAGGTAAAGGTGAATTTTCTTTAAGCGCCCTTGTATAACGGCGCCTCACAACTTCTCTCATAGACTCATAATCATCTGGTCCTTGAACCGTTTTAATTTTATATTTCCGATACTCTTTCTTCGCCGGTTTCCCATCGATAAAAGCAATCATTGCAGAAACGGGATTTGTTCCTTGAATATTTGAGTTATCAAACGCTTCAATACGATATGGCGTTTCAATCCCAAGCTGCTTCCCTAAATGATCTACCGCTTTAATCGTTCGTTCTTCATCACGTTCAATTAAGTAAAACTTCTCTTCAAGAGCAATCTTCGCATTTTTATTTGCCAATTCTACAAGGTCTTTTTTCTTACCACGTTTCGGCTGCGTCGCTTCCACTTCTAAAAAGCGCTCTACTAATTCCGAGTCTATACTTCCTGGAACGACAATTTCCTTCGGCTTAAAATGACTACTGTTTTCATAAAATTGGCCGATAAACGTTAAAAAACCCTCTTCTGGTTCATCGTAGATTGGAAACATAGAAACATCACGTTCAATTAGCTTTCCTTTTCGAACGAAGAAAACTTGAACACACATCCATCCTTTATCCACTGCATATCCAAACACATCACGATCCACTAAATCACTCATAATCATCTTTTGTTTTTCCATAATCGCATCAATATGAGCAATTTGATCACGCAACTCTTTTGCACGTTCAAACTCTAGTTTCTCTGAAGCCTCATACATTTTTATTTCTAGTTCTGAACGAACTTCTTTATGTCCACCATTTAAAAACTTAATAATTTCATCTACAATTTCTTTATTTTGTTCTTCCGTCACTTCTTTCACACAAGGTGCTAAACATTGACCCATATGATAATACAAACAAACTTTATCTGGCATATTCGTGCATTTCCGAAGTGGATACATACGATCTAGCAGTTTTTTCGTTTCATGAGCAGATTGTGCATTTGGATAAGGACCAAAATATTTCCCTTTATCCTTTTTTACGTTTCGAGTAATGAGTAAGCGCGGTTGCTTCTCCGCCGTAATTTTAATAAAAGGATATGTTTTATCATCTTTTAATTGAATATTATATTTCGGATCATATTTTTTAATTAGATTTAACTCTAAAATAAGTGCTTCTAAATTCGAAGAGGTTACAATATATTCAAAATCAACAATTTCTCCTACAAGCCGCAGTGTTTTCCCATCATGTGAACCAGTAAAGTACGAGCGCACACGATTTTTAAGCACTTTTGCCTTTCCGACATATATAACCGTTCCTTGCTTATCTTTCATTAAATAACAACCAGGTTGATCTGGTAAAATAGCCAACTTCTCTTTCAAATGTTCGTGCACTCGTCTCCCTCCATTTCTACATACTTAGCATTTTTATTTTCCCTTGAAAACATACTATGCCCAAACACCCAACATACGTTCTTTTATTGTAACGGAAAGACTGTAAAAAAGAAAATAAAAAAAGCTACCAAATGGTAGCTTTTTTATTTTAGAAGTGTTTAGAAACTAATTCTACTAACGCTTCTTTCGGTTTGTAACCTAACGCTTGATCAACTACTTTACCGTCTTTTAATACGAAAAGAGCTGGAATGCTCATTACTTCGAATTGACGAGCAGTTTCTTGGTTTTCATCAACGTCTACTTTTACTACTTTTACTTTTTCGCCTAGTTCTGCATCAATTTCCTCTAATACAGGAGCGATCATTTTACAAGGTCCACACCAAGGTGCCCAGAAATCTAATAATACAACACCTTCGCTAGTTTCAGCTGCGAAGCTTTGGTCATTTGCGTTTACAATTGCCATTTTATTTCCTCCTTCAAGTATATTCGACCAAGAGTATATCATTAACTTATATACGTGGCGAATAATATGTATCGTTATGTATTGTAACAAAAAAATGTTCCTTTATACTATATAAAAATACGGATTAAATACTAAAAAGATGAGAGACAGGGGATCTCTCACCTTTTTCTATATATAGGGGTACTTCACTTGGAACTCAAGGGTACTTAAATCATGAATGTACTTTTAACTTTTTAAACTCTTCTGTTAAAAGAGGTACAACTTCGAATAAGTCACCGACAATACCATAGTCAGCTACTTTAAAGATACTTGCTTCTGGATCTTTATTAATCGCAACGATTATTTTTGAGTTAGACATACCTGCTAAATGCTGAATCGCACCAGAAATACCACATGCAATGTATAAGTCTGGCGTAACAACTTTACCAGTTTGACCAATTTGTAATGAGTAATCACAGTATTCAGCGTCACAAGCACCACGAGATGCCCCAACAGCGCCGCCTAGTACGTCTGCTAACTCTTTTAATGGTTTAAAGCCTTCTTCACTCTTCACACCGCGTCCGCCAGCGATAATAACTTTTGCTTCAGAAAGATCCACACCTTCTGCTGTTTTACGGACAACATCTTGAATGATTGTACGTAAATCTTTCACATCAACTGTAATAGAAGATACGTCACCGCTGCGAGACTCATCTTTTTCCAGAGTTGCAATGTTATTTGGACGCACTGTCACAAATAAGATGCCGTCTGTTACAATCTTCTTCTCGAATGCTTTCCCAGAATAAATTGGACGAGTGAAGATAACATTTCCACCTTCAACCTCTAAAGCAGTTACGTCAGAAACTAAACCAGCTTCAAGCTTCGCTGCTAATTTTGGTGATAAATCTTTACCAAGTGCTGTATGTCCAAAGACAATACCTTCTGGATTTTCTTCAGCATGTACAGCTAAAAACGCTTGTGCATAACCATCAGATGTATATGATTTTAATTTATCATTTTCAACTGTCACAACGCGATCTGCACCGTAATGAATCAATTCATTTGCAAAAGAGGCAACGCTGTCTCCAATTAGAAGACCTACTACTTCACCGCCTTCTGCAATTGTTTTTGCTGCTGCTACCGCTTCAAAAGAAACGTTACGTAGCGATCCATCACGAACTTCACCCATTACTAATACTTTACGAGCCATAGATTTTCCCTCCTGCATATATAATTTCGTATTTTATTAGATTACTTTCGCTTCTGTATGGAGCAACGATACAAGTTCTTTTACTTGATCTTGCAGCTCGCCTTGTAACACTTTTCCTGCATCTTTCTTAGGAGGCAAATAGATTTCAATTGTTTTTGTTTTTGCTTCCACATCATCTTCTTCTAAATCTAAATCATCTAATTCTAATTCTTCTAGCGGCTTTTTCTTCGCTTTCATAATACCTGGAAGCGATGGATAACGCGGTTCATTTAAACCTTGCTGTGCTGTTACTAAAACTGGTAATGAAGTTGCAATCACTTCTGTATCACCTTCAACATCACGCTCAATCTTCACATATGTACCGTCAATTTCAAGTTTTGTAATTGTCGTTACATATGGAATATTTAACGCTTCAGCTACGCGTGGTCCTACTTGTCCAGATGCACCATCAATTGCAACGTTTCCACCTAAAATTAAATCTGCATCTTTATCTTTTAAATATTCAGCAAGCACTTTTGCTGTCGTGAACTGGTCACCATTTTCTACATCATCTTCAATATTAATTAATACGGCTTTATCACAGCCCATTGCTAATGCAGTACGAAGTTCTTTCTCACTATCTTCGCCACCGACTGTTACAACTGTAACTTCTCCACCTTGTGCGTCTCTTACTTGAATTGCTTCTTCAATTGCATATTCATCGTAAGGGTTGATGATGAATTCCGCTTCGCCATCGTAAATTGCACCGTTTTTAATTACGATTTTTTCTTCTGTATCAAATGTTCGTTTCATGAGTACGTAGATGTTCATTCCATTTACCCCCTTGTTTTTCAGAAAGATTCTATCAATTTTAATTTTCTGTTAATTTATATTAAAAAAATAATTGAACTACCTGCCACTAAATGAAGGTTTACGCTTTTCTAAAAATGCAGCTACACCTTCTCTTCCATCTTCACTTGTAAATACTTCACCAAAAATCTGTGATTCACGTTGTACACCTTCATAGTAATGAGACGATTTTGTCGTTTGCAATAACTCTAGTACAGCACGAGTTGTTGCTGGACTTTTTCCAGCAATTTGTTTTGCAACTTTAAGCGTATCATCTAAAAGAGATTCTTCAGAGAACAATCCGTTAACAAGTCCCCACTTTAATGCTTCTGCACCAGTAATTGGTGTACTTGTTAACATCATTTCACAAGCTTTCGCTTTCCCAACATAACGTGGTAAGCGCTGTGTACCTGCAAAGCCAGGAATTAATCCAAGTGTTAATTCAGGTAAACCAAGTTTTGCACTTTCAGTTGCAAAGCGCATGTGGCAAGACATAGCAAACTCAAGGCCGCCGCCCAGTGCCGCTCCATGAATTGCCGCAATAACTGGTTTTGAACATTTTTCAACACGCTCAAACGTAACTTGTCCAAGCTGTGCTAATTCTGTTGCTTGTTTCGCTTCAGTAACAGATGTAAATTCTTTAATATCTGCTCCCGCTGAGAAGAAACGTCCTTCACCGTGAATAACAACAACACGAATGTTATCATCCTTTTCCACTTGATCAATTAATTCAGTAACGTCATGCATAACTTGTGAAGACATCGCATTCGCTGGTGCGTGATTTAACGTCGCCACCGCGATATGATCTTCAACTCTTACAGATAGGAATTTCAACATGATCCCTCCCATTATTGACGATAACCACAAGCTGCAATAAGTAGCCCGTGTACCGTTTTTGAAAGTGCGACCAGATCATACTTATGATCGCTCATTACCCAATTGGTCACAACTTCATCTACTGTTCCAAAGATCATTTGTCTTGCCACGCGAACATTTAAATCTGCTTGAAATTCACCTTGTTTTATACCAGTCTCTAAAATCTCATCCATAACTTGTAAGTAGCCTTTTAATACTTCATTTATTTTAAGGCGCAAGTCTTGATTGGACTGCCTCAGCTCTAATTGCGTAACGATAGCAAGAGAATCATTTTGCGACAACAGCAAGAAGTGCGTTTCTACCAACATGAATAACTTCGATACAGCGCTTTCAATTCCTGCTGTTTTTTGACGAATTGTTTCGACAAATTCTCCCATCTTCTCTTGGAATAAGGATATTAATATATCTTCTTTATTTTTAAAATATAAATAAATCGTGCCATCAGCTACCCCAGCTTGCTTTGCGATTTTAGAAACTTGCGCTTGGTGGTACCCATTCTCCGCAATCACAATAACTGCCGCATCAATAATTTGATTGTATTTCGGTCTATTTTTCTTCACTTTACTGTCCCCTTCAAGAAGATGACTGAATGAATAGTCATTCATATTCTTATAATACTGACTATTTAGAAAAGTGTCAATCCTATTTTTTCAAAAAGAAAGGGCCTTATCCCGTTTGCTCATCCTCATTCTTTCTCTTCTCTTCATCTATTAGAACACGGCGTAAAATTTTCCCTACTGTCGTTTTTGGCAATTCATCTCTAAACTCATATACTTTCGGCACTTTATAAGCCGCTAAATATTTACGTGCAAACTGATTTAATTCTTCCTCAGAGCACTCCGTACCTTCTTTTAACACAACAAATGCTTTAACTGTCTCTCCTCGGTACGGATCTGGAACTCCAATTGTCACTACTTCTTGCACTTTTTCATGCTCATATAATACTTCTTCAACTTCACGAGGATACACATTAAATCCACTCGCGACAATCATATCTTTCTTGCGATCTTTTACATAGAAGAATCCATCTTCATCCATGTAGCCAACATCACCTGTATGGAGCCAGCCATCTTGCAATACAGCCGCTGTTTCCTCTGGCTTATTCCAGTATCCTTTCATAATTTGAGGACCTTTCACTACAATTTCCCCTATTTCTCCTGGCGGTAATGCCTCACCAGTTTCAAGTGACATAATGATCGCTTCTGTATCTGGCCACGGAACTCCAATGCTACCTGGCACTCGCTTTTCCCATAAAAAATTACTATGTGTAACCGGAGAGGATTCTGTTAAACCATATCCCTCTACTAGTTTACCACCTGTAACTGTTTCGAACTTTTCCTGTACTTCTACTGGGAGTGGTGCTGATCCACTAATACAAGCACGAATAGAAGAAATATCGTATTCTTTTAAAAGTGGGCTATTTAAAAGAGCGATATAAATAGTTGGTGCCCCTGGAAATAGTGTCACTTTATGCTTCTTAATCGCTTCAAAAACCATTTTCATATCAAACTTTGGAATAAGGACCATTTTGTATCCTTGCATAACACTCAAATTCATAACAGCCGTCATGCCGTACACGTGGAAAAATGGAAGAACCCCAAGAACGACTTCTTCTCCTTCTTTGCAATTATATAACCATTGAACTCCCATTAACGTGTTAGAGACGAGGTTTTTATGCGTTAACATAACGCCTTTCGGAAATCCGGTTGTTCCTCCTGTGTACTGTAAAAGAGCTAGATCTTTTTCAGGATCACAAGGCTCCTCAACATCCGTATTCACTTCTTTTTCTACTGAATTCCAAAGATGAATCGTTTCACTCTCTGATACTTTCACAACTAAATTTGACTGTTTTTTCTGCACAAATGGATACAATAGATTTTTAGGGAATGGTAAAAAGTCCGCAATGCGAGTTACGATAATATGCTCAATTTTTGTAGCAGATTGAACATTCGTTACTCTTGGAAACACTAAATCGAGACAAAGAATTACTTTCGCTCCCGAGTCATGAAGCTGATATTCTAATTCTCTCTCTGTATACAGTGGATTTGTTTGTACTACGATACCTCCCGCAAGTAATGTACCGTAATAACCAATTACAGCTTGCGGACAATTCGGCAACATAATAGCAACTCGATCACCCTTTTCCACACCGAGCTTTTGAAGATAATTTGCAAACCTCTTCACCTTATCATGGAAGTCCGAAAACGTAATATCCTTCCCTAAAAAGTGAAGCGCTTTCTTTTCTGGGTAGCGAGAAGCCATCTGTTCTACATATCTATGAAGCGGCTGAATATCATAAGAAATCGTACTCGGAATTTCCTCTGGATAACTTTTCAACCATGGTTTTTCCACCTTCAAATACATAAAAATAAATGAATGTTCATTCATGATGGTTATTTTCATTATATTATAGTCACCATAGTATTACAATCATAATATTCTGACTTTTGTATAACTATGCTTTACTTCATTAACTTCTTATTATATGTAGAAACTCTCTTAATCTTAAAAGAGTAAGAGAGTTATAGTTTAACTTAATCTTATTATCGTTAACACTGCTCCTGGAGTAGTTGTTGATAATGTTGCGACAGCTAACAAACCAAATAATTGCAAGCTAATAGCATCTCCTGCTGCAAGAGTTGTAATGATTGTTGCGCTAAATGATGTGGTCGCTACAGCAGGAGAATTAATCGTCCCAGCAAGTGGTGCTCCATTGATTGTAATCCGTGAACTAACTAATAATGAAGCCGTTATATTAATCGAATATGAAATATAGTAATTTCCAGCATTTGCAACCGTAAATACTGTATTTCCCCCGGAAACCGTAATACCTGGACCGATATTTTGATTATTCGGAAGCGGGACATTCGTTCCACCTAGAAGTACTGATATCGCTGTTCCTGACGTATTATTTGCAAATGCATATGTCGCCGTGATACTTGTACCTGTCGCTCCGGTTGGGCCTGTCGCTCCGGTTGGACCCGTCGATCCTGTTGGACCTGTTGAACCCGTTGATCCTGTTATTCCTGTCGCTCCCGTTGGACCTGTTAAACCCGTTGATCCTGTTATTCCTGTCGCTCCCGTTGAACCTGTCGCTCCCGTTGGGCCTGTTGAACCTATCGCTCCGGTTGGGCCTGTTGAACCTGTCGCTCCCGTTGAACCTGTCGCTCCTGTTGGGCCTGTTGAACCTGTCGCTCCCGTTGGACCTGTTAAACCTGTCGCTCCCGTTGCTCCTGTTATTCCTGTCGCTCCCGTTGGACCTGTTGAGCCTGTTGCTCCCGTCGGACCGGTTGGACCAACCTTAGGCACTGTCCCATCGCAACTAAAACAGCATGAATCAACATGTACACCATTTTGATTATTACACCCACAATATCCATTTATGTTATTGCTCCATGAAGACATGTTGATCACTTCCTTTATATTCGATCTTTCTAGTGCAATCACCAACTAAAAAAACAACTATCTAAATAACAAAGAAATACTTTGCCTAGTCGGGGATAAAACACAGATTTCCTCCATACATTCTAGTAATTATTACATGCGATTCACTCTCCTTTTGCTTGTACTTTCGCCCCATCTCCACAGATTATTAACCATACACATTACACTTTCGTACACAGCCAAGTTCCCATTTTAACTTTCCACATTCGCCAATATTTTTAGTAAAGAGACTTACTCTCCATAAAGTGAAACTTTAATCAGCCCGACTCCCACCTAACTTCTTTGCTCCACCCAAATTTTGAGATATGAATCTTACGGCCGGGCAAATAGCGGGATAAATAACGACTATAATATATATAAATTCATATAATTTGTTGTTTTTCGTCGAAATTTTAAAAATATATTGACAATTAAAATACCCTCATAGTATGATTTGGGTGTTGTAATTGATAACCATTTTCACTCATGGTACTAGTTACAAAAAACACTTAATTTGGGGGCAGAAGATGAAGAAAATTATCAGTATTTTTATAGTAGTTCTTCTATTCGCTGTTGGATGCGGACAGCAAAAAGAGGAGAAAAAAGAAACAAAAGCGGACAATAAAAATCAAGCTATAACAATTAAACACGCTGAAGGGGAAACGAAGTTAGATAAACCAGCGAAAAAAGTAGTTGTACTTGAGTGGGTATATTCAGAAGACTTATTAGCACTTGGTGTTCAGCCAGTAGGGATGGCAGACATTAAGAATTATAATAAATGGGTAAATACAAAAACAAAACCGAGTAAAGATGTTGTAGATGTAGGGACACGTCAACAACCAAACTTAGAAGAAATTAGCCGTTTAAAACCAGACTTAATTATCACAGCTTCATTCCGTGGTAAAGCAATTAAAAATGAATTAGAGCAAATTGCACCAACAGTTATGTTTGATCCATCAACAAGTAATAACGATCACTTTGCTGAAATGACAGAAACATTTAAACAAATTTCAAAAGCAGTTGGAAAAGAAGAAGAAGGTAAAAAAGTATTAGCTGATGCAAAAGCAAAAATTGAGAAAGCAGACTTAAAAGATAAAAACATCGCAATGGCACAAGCATTTACTGCTAAAAACGTACCAACATTCCGTATCTTAACTGACAATTCTTTAGCTTTACAAGTTACAAAAAAATTAGGTTTAACAAATACTTTTGAAGCAGGAAAATCTGAGCCAGATGGTTTCAAACAAACAACTGTAGAATCATTACAAAGTGTACAAGATTCAAACTTCATTTACATTGTAGCGGATGAAGATAACATTTTTGACACGCAACTAAAAGGCAACCCTGCTTGGGAAGAATTAAAGTTCAAAAAAGAAAACAAAATGTATAAATTAAAAGGCGATACTTGGATTTTCGGTGGTCCTGAGTCTGCAACATCTTTAGCAACACAAGTAGCAGATGTAATGACAGCGAAGAAGTGATTACACGATGAATAGCTTACAACACACACTTCGAGCAAGTCTTGTATTCGGAGGAGGAGCAGCTCTCTTGCTCCTCCTTTTCTTTATTCATATCGGACAAGGTCAAGCAAACATTTCCTATAGTATGATTATTGATGCTCTTATCTCACCGAACCAATCGCTAGAACATCAAACTTTAATCATGCTTCGATTACCTAGAGCTGTAATTGCCATTTTAGCTGGAGGCGCTCTTGCTGCATCAGGGGTTATTTTACAAACGTTAACGAAAAATCCACTTGCTGAATCCAGTACAATGGGTATTCACTCTGGCGCATATTTCTTTCTAGTAGCGGCTACAATTTTCTTACCGAAAGGTTTACAAATTAATTCTCTTCTGTTCACATTTATCGGCGGTGCTATTACTGCTTTATTTGTATACCGTATTTCTGGTGGAAAAAAGGGAACCCCACTTAGAATGGCATTAGCTGGTATGGTCGTTACATTAATGCTCTCTGCCTTTACCGGAACGATGCAGCTTTTCTATGAAAATGAAACAGCTGGTTTATTTTTATGGGGAGCTGGCTCTCTTATTCAAAATAACTGGGATGGCGTTCAATTTGCTTTTCCATTTATCATTATTTCTTTCCTAGTTTTACTATTTATGTCTCGTAAACTCAACATTCTCTTACTTGGTGATGATGTTGCTGTTTCTCTTGGTGAAAAAACAGCAGTAACACGTCTTATCGCCTTCATTGCTGCAATCTTTTTAACAGCAGTAATTGTTACTGTTGTTGGACCAATTGGATTTGTCGGCTTAGTTGCGCCTCATTTAATGCGCCTTATCGGATACCGTCAACACTTTACTCTTCTTCTCTCTTCTTTCTTATGGGGGGCAGTATTATTACTTGGAGCAGATGTTGTCGGTAGATTAATAGATCCAACCGGTGCAGAACTTCCTGTTGGGGCAGTCACAGCAATGATTGGATCTCCTTGGCTTATTTACTTAGTGTACCGAATGATGAAGTCGAAACAATATATGAATGATAACGGTGCGAATGCAGCTGGAGCTAGTTCCCGCTATTACTCTTATAAAAAGGTAATCATTATATCTATCACACTTTGTATTGTGACGATTGCTCTTGGTGTTACAATCGGTAGTAACGCTTATATCGAAAGTATTACAAATGTTATATCAGGTCAATTAACACTATTTGACAAAAATATGATGATGAATCTTCGTTTACCAAGAATGCTCGTGGCTGCTATTGCTGGCGCATGCCTTGCAATAAGTGGGCTTGTTTTCCAAGGTATATTACGAAATCCACTTGCCGATCCTTCTATTATTGGTATTTCATCGGGAGCTGGTGTTGGTGCTTTAACTATTATGTATGTCTTTCCTGCACTTCCTGGTTTCTTTCTACCAATTGGTGCATTTATCGGAGGACTACTTGCAGTAGGAATTGTCCTCTTCTTTTCATGGAAATCAGGATTTAGCCCAACAGCCCTTGCTTTAATAGGAATTGGTATTTCTGCACTTGGCTCGGCAATTATTCAAATCTTTATCGTTAGAGCCAATTTGAATGTTGCCGCTGCTTTAACATGGTTATCTGGCAGTACGTATGCAAGAGGATGGAATCACTTAGAAAATATCATTCTATATCCATCTCTAATTCTTGTATTCATTATCTTTTTCTTAATAAAACAACTTGACGTTCTCGTACTTGGAGACGATTTAGCAACTGGACTTGGGCAACCAGTAAATAAAACACGTCTTGCTCTGATTGTGCTAGCGACACTACTTGCATCAGTAAATATCGCTGCTGTCGGTACAATTGCCTTTTTAGGCCTTGTCGCACCTCACTTAGCAAGAATTATTGTTGGTATGAATCATCAAAGACTATTCGTTTGTTCAGCACTATTTGGAGCAATCCTTCTTTCTGTTGCTGACTTACTTGGACGTACAATCGCATATCCGAAAGAAATTCCTTCTGGTCTTGTCGTTGCTGTACTTGGAGCACCTTATTTCTTATGGTTGATGAGGAAGAGTGGGAAGAAGGTTAATTAAAAGACGGCTTCATATATGTGAAGCCGTCTTTTCCTATTATGGCATAAAATTAACATAGGCTTTGTACATAATATATATAACAAGTAAATACATGATTATATTGAACACACTTCGTTTTAAAGTTAACTTTCTCTTTAATTTCTTATCTTGTAATCTCAATTCTATTCCATTCGCTATTTTCAACCTACCTACTATTTGAAATAACTCTCTGTAATCATCAGCATTTCCCAATAATACGTATTCGTTATCATTTTTATACTTTATATGCAGAAACTCACTTCCACCTTTACGGTCTAATATTGTTTTCATATAAGCTACTTCATTCAATACACATACTTTTAAATCAACTTCATTATAATAACGATCCATAAAAAACACATACAACCGTTTATTTGTAACGATTAACACATTATTAATACCGAAGTTCATTGCAAGAACGCCTATCCCTAATGTCATTGCTGTGCCTGTCTGCCAATTTTTCACACGATGATTTTCGGCAAGCATACTATATAAAATCTCTTCGCTTCCCTGTAACTCTTCTTGTACAACCTCATAACAACGTTTCATTAAAATTGTTTTTGTTACAACTTCTTTTGTACGATCTATTTTCTTTTTATCTATTTTCTCATCATTTCTATAATCATCTACACAATTATCGCTATACTGTAAGTTATTTAATTCCTGAAGTAACTTTTCTTTATTCATTCCTTTTCCCCCCCAGCAGCTTCTTCAATTTCTTTCTCCCTCTTGAAAGCCTACTATATACCGTATCTCGTGTCATACCGAATTCAAGCGCTATTTCTTGTACGCTATATTCATCTAAATACCTTTTTATAAAAATTTTCTTATCTTCTTCATTCAATTCTTTAATTAAAACGTAAAAATTATAATCTCGCTCTTCTTTTGTTAAATTGACATTTTTTCTATCTTCATATATTTCTTGCTGAAACTCTTGTAATTGATAAGACTTATTACTTTTTCGTTTATAATCGATGGCCTTAAACCTAGCGACAGATATAAGCCAGTTTCTAAACTTCCCACGATTTTCATCATAACTACTAATGTTGTACCAAACGATTAATAAAATATCGTCAACACATTCATCCACTAACACCTTACTCTGTGCAGTATCTAAAATACTATGAACTACCTTATAAATTAAATCTCCATATCGATCAATTGCTGTATGTAATGCTAACATATCTTGTTTCCGAAGACCTTCTACTATTTCTATATCCTTCACCCTTATCACCACTCTTTATCCTATTCTTTATTCATTATATATACGAATGAGCACATTCGTTTCCTGACACTTTTACAAATATTTTCTAATTGTTTTCATATTGTAGCAATGCTTAATTAATTATTTCTTGTGGAACAGGGATTATATTATCTCTCACGAATTTAATCTATGAACAAAAATAGGAGGGATAACTATGTACCAAACAATTGAAGGCTTTTTACAATCATGGACATACGAAGCAGAGTCTACTGAGAAAATGCTTGATTCATTAACCGATGCATCTTTATCACAAGAAATTGCACCTGAACATTGGACTTTAGGAAGAGTCGCTTGGCATATCGTGACGGCAATTCCTGTTATACTATCTGGCACAGGGCTAAAGTTTGAAGGAGAAACGAAAGATTATCCTGTTCCAACTTCTGCAAAAACAATTGCAGATGAGTACCGTAAAGTGAACGCGGCTTTTGTTGAAACACTTCAAAATAAATGGACTGATAAAGACTTAGCTACTATTAACGACTTCTTTGGTCGCCCTATGCCGAATTCTATATTTTTAATGACACTTATTAATCATCAAAATCACCATCGCGGGCAAATGACGGTTTTAATGCGACAAGCCGGCTTAACAGTTCCTGGTGTGTACGGCCCCGCAAAAGAAGAGTGGGCTGCGGCTGGAATGGTAGCTCCTAAAATGTAATGACAAAAAAGACAAGGTGTTTACATATCTTGTCTTTTTCTGTAACTTGTTTCATGTGAAACTATTTTTTAAAATGGTTGTTTTATGGAATATATAGGTTAAAATGAATACATATTACGAAGAGGAGTAACCAAATTGAATACAAAAAATAAAAAAATAGCTATGGGAACTATTTTACTAACTTCCCTTATTGGAGTTATTAGTGTATCTCTTTATTTCACCTATTATGGTACCCCTTGGGGAAAACAAGCAGCAATTACGGACTCAAAAGAATATATTACAAAATATTTTAATCTAGATGCAGAAGTCAAAAATACTTCTTACGATGCTAAAATGAATAGCTATGCCATCTCCTTTGAGACAAGTAGAGACAGAGATTTTACTATCGAATATAAAAGTCCTAATAACTTTAATATCTCTCCAGGAGTTCAAGAGTATTTAAGCAAACACTCCAAATTTACAGAGTAGTAACGAAGCATACATATACAAAAAAGAGTTAGTGTAACGCCAACTCTTTTTTCTTATTCTTGTCATACAGTTATATCTTCCTTCTCTATATTTTTAATTCCGTAATATGCAATCACAGCTCCAATTGCTGCGAGTGCTAGTTGAAGGGGAAGTAAAGTTGCTGTAGGAAACGCTGGGTTGCTATTCATTGCAATTGCTACAACGATAAGAGATGAAACAATTGTAGTTGGCACTGAACGTTTACGCATTCCGAAATACAATGGGATTAAACTCATTCCCGCAGTTGCAATAGCTAAAGGAACCAGTTTTATTCCTTCTTGCACCAATTGATCTACTGTGAATGAATGAGGAAGAATTGAAAAATAACTATCTATCCCAAAGAAAATTCCTACTACTAAAATGTTAGATACAATAACTGTTATAAATGTTACTATCGCTGTAATAGCCAACTTACTAGCCATCATTTTCTTTCGGTTAATAGGATAAGAAAACATGAGTAGTATTGTTTTATTTTTATATTCGCCAATTATTAACCTTGCGATTAACACACTACCAAAAATAATAAATGTTGCTCTTACTACTGTACTAGCCATTAGCAAAATCATCTGCGGATCTCTTATTTCTGGATCTCCTTCTATTTGTGCAATGAAACTAACAAAGATTAATAATGCCAGTATAATGATATTTGCAATAACTGCTCCCCTCACATACCATCCAAACTTAAACTTCTTCAATTCTAGCTTCATAAGACGTAGCATGATATTCCTCCTTTCATTTAAACTTTAATCAATATAAATTACCCCTGTTTTACTTAAAATCTTCACTTCGTTTTTTGCATCACCAATAGTTCCTTCTTTTATCTTTTCTGTATTTTTATCTTTCTTAAGTCCTTTTAAATCCACTATTACGTCAGTCGAATTACTTTTAGCCATAAGCTTCAATGATGCCGGGACACCTTTATACCGTACGCCAATATCCCCTGATTTTGTTTCTACAAATAATGATTTTCCTTCTGTCATATCTTTCAGTAATACTTCCCCAGATGTTGAAGTGATGTTCATATTTTCGTTTTTTACATTTTTTACATAATTATCACCAGTAGTGGAAGTTATATTTACTTCTTGTAATGAACTATCTTTTAACATTAAATCTCCGCTTTCGGATGTAAATTCACCCTTCTCTGCCGATAGTCCTGTAATCATTCCATCTCCAGATTTGCCTTTTGTCACGATCCTTTTTACTACTATATCGTTTATTTTCACATCACCCAATTTATTATTTAATACAATTTTATCTATTTCTTTCTTCGGAATAGCTATAGATATACTATTTTTCTTCCTAAACGTAAAACCATAAAAAAATCTGTTCACCTTTTGTTTTTGCTTAATCACAATTTTATTTTCATCATTTTCTATTTTGACGGGATCTATCTCTTTATCTGGTTGTTCACCTTGAGCAGAAATTACTATTTTATTAGCGTCTGTACTTTTAAATTCAAGATTCCAGTTTTCATTATCTACTTCTATTTCTTTTATATTATTTATCTCAAAAGACTTTTCTTTCTTAAAATCTTTCCCCTGAAATACCTTAATACCAAAAACTACACTAGCAATTGTAATGAATAATATTGCAATTACTATTATCTTTTTCACCATTCATACCCCAGTTCGTTGTTGTTTTAAGCTTGCTTCACACCACATCAATCTTATCGATTTTACGAAACGATAAATAACTAATGAAAATCCCTAATAAACAGAGCACGATTGGGATAGCTATAAAATCAAACATACTTACTTGATCGTTTCCAGGACCAACGTTACCACTAATCAGCATACCAATTATTACTGCCGAAGTAATCGTTGTCGGTGTCGATTTCTTTCTCATTCCAAAAAATAAAGGAATTAAACTTATACCAGATATCATAAATGCACTTATAAAAGTATCTGGAACGATAGCTATTATTTCACCTATCGTAGCTGGCGTTTCAATCAGTCCCATTATTGGACTCACAAAATATACGAGTAAACTAATAATAAAAGTAGCGATAATGGTGCTCACAAAACAAAAACAAAAAACAATTGTTAATTTCGCCCTCATTAGCATTTTCCTTTGCAGCGGGTACATAAACGATAATTGCATCGTTTTGTTCTTATACTCATCAATTACTAAACGTGATAAAATGACCGAACTAAAAATAATGAATGTTATCCTAATAAAAATATTTGCTGCAGCCATGTTCTGTGTGAAGTCAGAGAAGAGCATGTCTTCCTCGGCTTTCATTCCCAATGCCATAAGGCTTACTGCAGCGAAAATTGCTATAATACAAATTGCTACACTTTTAAAGTAACGAGATAATTTATGTTTCTTCCATTCGAGCTTCATTAATTTAAACATATAAATTACGCCTCCATTCTTTATATACCTGTCTCTACGCTGCTAACATTCTAATTCCAGCAGTAACGAAGCTTAACATTCCTATCACTAGTACAATGAACAACCATTTCCGCTCTGGTTTTCTATAATATAAAATTCCACTTATTAGCATTACGATAAATCCACTTACCAGGTTCAGCCACAGTCCATTAAGCATGAATACCTTCTCCATCCATTACATTTAAGAAATATTCTTCTAAGGAACTATGTTTCTTATTAATACTTTCAATTTCCACATCGTTCATAATAAGTGCTTTTGAAATGGCTTGCTGTGTCACCGCCACTTCATAAATCCGAATCATGTTTCCGCTCATTATTTTGTAATTTTTTATACCAAGTTTATCTTCTAAAATATAAGCTGCACGTTTCACATCAGGAACAGTAATTTCAATATACTCTGTTTGTTTTCCGTTAATACTCTTCATTGAAACTTCTTTTATTAGTTTTCCATTTTGAATCACACCAATTGTATCGGCCATTAGTTCCATCTCACCTAAAATATGACTAGAAACTAATAATGTAATGCCATATTCTTTGCAGAGCATTTTAAATAAGTCTCGTAACTCTTTAATACCAATTGGATCTAAACCGTTAATTGGTTCATCTAAAATGAGCAATTCTGGCTTTGTAACGATTGCCCTTGCAATACCGAGTCGTTGTTTCATTCCTAATGAAAAATCTTTTACTTTTTTATTATCTACCCCTTGTAGTTTCACTAAATGTAAAGCATGGTCAATTGCATTTTTATCGTAGTAGCCCATGTATTCACAATGTAGGTCTAAGTTTTCTTTCGCCGTTAATTTATCATAAAAGATTGGATATTCAATAATTGTCCCCATTCTTTTTAATACTTCATAAGATGTATCTGTTAATTTATCACCGAAGATTTCAATATCACCACTCGTCGGTTTTATTAAATTTGTAATCATTTTCATAATCGTTGTTTTACCAGCACCGTTTGGTCCTAAAAAACCGTATATCTCTCCTTTTTTCACATGCATGTTAACACTGGAAATAACTTCTTTCCCTTTAAACACTTTCGTTAACTGATTTGTTTTTAATATATATGTCATGTTACTTTCCCCTTTCGCAATACTCTATATTTCTATAATAGACAACGGAAATCTCTTTTTTCTTACCCGTTTCTTACAAATTCCTTACGCTGAAAAAAAGCTTGTAGAATCTACTTCTCTACAAGCTAAAACAGCATCTTTTTTAATACAATTGTAAAAATTGTTTTTTCATACGGTTTACTAGAAAGATGAATTTTTCCGTCCATCGCTTCCACAAGCCGTTTCGTAATCGTTAATCCTAGACCGCTTCCTTGGTACAATCTATTTCTTGAATCTTCAAGTGTATACATACGCTCAAACACTTTATCAATATGAGATTCATCAATTCCTTTTCCTGTATCCCATATATCTATATACACGCTCGTGTCATCATCTCTTAACGTCATACCGAGTGCCTTTCCATCGTCTCCATATGTAATCGCATTTGATATTAAATTATTCAATACCCTACCTAATACTTCCACATTTCCAAGTGCGTATATATTTCTTTCTGGTATATCAATATGAACCTGAAAACCTTTCGTCGTCACTAAATCATAAAATGATAAAATCTTCTCGCGACAAACTTCATTCATATTTACTTTTGTCATTTCAATTGCTTTGTCACCAGATTCTAATTTCGCTAAATCAAAAAACTTATGAATTAGCTCCATCACTTCTAGTGTTTTCGTATGCACTTTCTCAAGTAATATTTGTTGTTCTTCTTTATTCATCGTTTTATCCTTATTTAACATTTCTGTATATCCAAGAATAACTGTTAGTGGTGTTTTCAAGTCATGCGAAATATTTGAAAGCATTTTTCTCATCGAAATTTCTACTTTTGCATGATCTGCATTCGTTTTCTGTTTTGCATCTAATAATTGATTAATTGCCACTAATAATTTTTGCAATTCTAGATCATCTGTCATAACGAGTAACGTCTCGCCTGTTTTTTCATTTACAATACTTTCTAACTTTTCATATGTGTATCGTAAATTTTTACTACTATTTTTTCTCATTTTATATTGCATATAAATAACACATAACAATATAAAAATAATACCTATTAACAAATTGATCATATTACATCACTTCCAGCTTATAGCCGATGCCCCATAACGTTTTAATATATTCTGGATTAGATGGATCACTTTCGATTTTCTCACGCAATCTTCTCATATGAACATTAATGACGTTATCGTCACCGTAATACTCTTCGTTCCAAACTAACGTGTATATTTGTGCTTTCGTAAATACACGATTTTGATTTTTTACGAACAGTTTTAAGATCTCAAATTCTTTTAAAGTAAGTTTGAGAGGTTTCCCGTTTTTTTCAACCGTAAAATTAATTGGATCGATTGTTAAATCACCAATTTGAATCATTTTTTCTTCTGTTGATTCTGTAGCCGAATATTTCGTAGACCTCCGAATACCTGCCTTTACACGTGCAGCTAATTCAATCATAGAAAATGGCTTACAAATGTAATCATCTGCTCCAAGTCCTAATCCAACAGCTTTATCAACATCTGTATCTTTTGCCGACATCATTAAAATCGGAACTGCACTTTTTTCTCGAATGATTCGTACAACCTCTAAGCCATCTAGCTTTGGCATCATAATATCAAGGATAATCAAATCAAATGAACCTTTTAAATATGTGTTCACGCCTTCTTCTCCATCAGACGCAATTGTTACTTGAAAGCCCTCTTTTATTAAATACTTTTCCACCATCTCTTGAATTGAGATATCATCTTCAACTAATAAAATATGATGTGACATATGTCTATCCCCTTTTTTACAAACATTAGCATTTTAATTGTATCGTAACGAATGAATACTGTGAAGAATTATATGAATTTTCAAACCAACTTCCCTTCCTTCCCTAACAATGATATGATGAAATTTACTACGATAGTTCATAATTAACTTTATATAAAGGAGACTTATCATGTCAGAAAACAAAAAAGTAAGCTTAGCTGATTTAATGCGTGAACAACTTGCAAAGAAAAGGCAAGGTAACGGTAATGGTCAAAATGCCAAAAATCAAAGCCAAGAAACAAAAAAATTACAAAACCAACAAACAAAGAAAACAAACAACCAACGTAGACGTACAGGTGTGTAAATGAACGGACAAAAACGTTCTAATATAGCACCCGGTCTTGAAGTTGATATTGTATTAAAACAAGATCAACGAACAGGCAAATTAACACGTGGAATTGTAAAAGATATTTTAACAAACTCCCCTTCCCATCCGCATGGCATTAAAGTGCGATTGCAGGACGGGCAAGTCGGTAGAGTACAAAATATCGTTCAATAAGAAAAGGAGCTCAAGTAAACTCGAGCTCCTTTTCTTTATTAACCTTTAATTTTCTCGATGAAAACTACTTTTAAATAGTCTCCTTCTTTAAATTGATCAATGGTACGGAAATCTTCTGGTAAAGAATGTTCTTCTAATATTTTATATTTGCCATTCATTTCTTTAAAGGCTGTATCGATAAAGCCTTTAAACTTTTTCATATCGAATGCGCTACAATTTGTAGAAGCAACGATAATACCGTTATTTTCTGTAATAGCAATTGTTTCTTTTAATAAATTTTTATAATCTTTTGCTGCACTAAATGTATATTTTTTTGAGCGTGCAAAGCTTGGAGGATCAAGTACGACCATATCAAATTTCATTTCTTTCTTCGCTGCATATTTGAAGTAAAGAAATACATCTTCTACAATAATATCTTGCGCTTCATAATCAACTTCATTTACACTAAACTGCTCAATCGTTTTACTTAAACTACGATTTGCAAGGTCGACACTCGTCGTTTTGCTCGCTCCGCCAAGCGCTGCAAATACAGAAAAAGCACCTGTATAAGAGAACATATTTAACACGGTTCTTCCCTTTGCATACTTATCACGAATTTGTTTTCGAACGTTACGCTGATCTAAAAATACACCAACCATCGCTCCGTCATTTAAATAAACAGCAAAGTTCACACCATTTTCTTTTACGATAAGCGGGAACTCACCGCGCTCTCCTGCTACGAAATCATCACCCTCAATATATTTCCCTTTCGTATCAAAACGCTTTTTCTCATAAATACCTTTAAAGTTTGCTACTTTTTGAAGAGCGGCTATAATCTCATCTCTGAAAGTATAAATCCCTTCACTATACCAACTTACTACGTAGTAGCCATCATAATAATCGATAATTAGTCCTCCAAGACCATCACCTTCACCGTTTAGGGCGCGGCATGCTGTCGTATCACTTGATTTGTAAAATTGCTTTCGTTTATGTAAGGCAGATTTTATTTTACTTTCAAAGAAAGACTGATTAATTTGTTCACTCTCTTTTCTCGTTAAAATCCAGCCGTATCCTTTATTTTGTTTTCCATAATAGCCTTTTCCGATAAATTGGTTCTTCTCATCTACTACTTTAATGATTGTTCCTTCTTCCTGAACATCATTTAAATTTTGAATCGCATCTTTTAAAATAAGCGGATATCCACTTTTAATTTCTTTTATAAATTTCGGTTTTATTTTTACAGTTACTTCTGATCGCATATAATAACTTCCTTTCCATTTGCATGCTTTCTCTACAGGAAGCATTTAAAAAACGAGACTGAAAAAACAGCCTCGTTTCACTATACCATATTATTGCTTTGCTAGTACAACTCGCTCATTCTCTCGCTTAACTGCCACATATTTACTACATTTTGAACTGGAAATCTTACTGTCCAATATAATATAAAAAACTTTTATATTTCACATTTAGCATTGACAATGATAATGATTTTCATTATCATTTAATGTATATGAGTTCTCGAAAATAAAGGCTATATTTAATAGGAGGAATAAACATGATTATTGTTACAAATACAGCTAAAATTACAAAGGGAAATGGACATAAATTAATTGAGCGTTTTAATAAAGTAGGTAAAGTTGAAACGATGCCAGGCTTTTTAGGTCTAGAAGTTCTTTTAACGCAAAATACAGTTGATTATGATGAAGTAACAATTAGCACTCGCTGGAATGCAAAAGAAGATTTCCAAGGTTGGACAAAGAGCGCTGCATTTAAAGATGCTCACTCACATCAAGGCGGAATGCCAGAATATATTCTTGATAATAAAATTGCTTACTATGATGTAAAAGTTGTACGTATGCCAATGGCTGCAGCACAGTAAAAACAGTCCTTTTTTAAAGTATAGAATATGAGAAGCGTTATCTATCACTTCTCATATTCTATACTTTTTTCTTTAATTTCTTTTTATTAATTTTGCGTGTACAACTAGCCTTCCAGCCTCTGGATCAAGCGCATAGTCACAAGTAGAAAGTGTTACGATTTCATCATTAGCCGTCAATTCCGTATCCGTTTTGTACAGTGATTTTTCTTGAATTTCCTTTAAGAACGATGTATATGCTGCATCATTTTCAAAATCCGTTTCAATGTAATAAAAGTCCGTTGTTGTCGTGTATACTGAAAAAACTTCCACGTCGTATCCTTCAAATAATGTATCGTAATATAATTTACGATGAGACATAAAAAAGTCTTCATCCAACATCTTTTTTAAACTACCAAACATAGAACCGTCTTTCATACGATGGCCATATAAAATCGTATTTCGATTTTGAGATTTCACATCATTACGATGGTCCATAAAAATGCTTCCCGCTCTCATATCTTCACCTTTATAATTACGAAATAAATAGTAATCATTATCTTTTGCTTGAACGATTGGATAATTAATTTGTGTATCATCCATCGTAATCCATCCGACTATCTCTGGATTAATTTTCTGGAGATCCTGAAACTGTTTACGTACCTCTCCATCTTCTGATTTTTCTTCCATTGGACTTCTTTTATAAATATGTTGTGCCTCAGCCATTACTTTACGATTTTCATAATAATCCATGAAAATCCCGCCCAACTCATACATTGAATAGAAAAAGATTCCTAAAAACATAATTGTAAGTATGCGTTGAAAAAAAGAATTCTTTTTCCGTCCTTTCTTACTATTCAAATTATCACCTCAAAACGGATTATGCTCAGCCTTTAGATTCCCATAGGTACCATGTACAATCCGGTATCTTCATCCTGCTTTACAATGACATCTACACCATATATTGCTTTAACCATTTCTTCTGTTATTACATCATTAGGATTACCTTTCGTAATGATTTCTCCATCTTTCATAACGATAATATGGTCGCTATAACGAATGGCTTGATTAATATCATGTAATACCATTACAATCGTTAGTCCATGCACTTCATTTAACTCTTTCACTAACTCTAATATTTCTAGCTGATAGTAAATATCTAAATATGTGGTCGGCTCATCTAAGAAGAGCATTGGTGTATTTTGAGCTAATGTCATTGCGATCCAAACTCGCTGCCTCTCTCCACCAGATAAAGCATAAATTGGCTTATCACGCTTACTTTGTAAATTCGTACATACTAGCGCACGCTCAATCGCTTCTCTATCTTCATCTGTTTGCGGAGAGAATATATTTTTATATGGCATACGCCCGAAGCTTATTAGCTTTTCCACTGTAATATCTGCTGAAGCCTCATTTTGTTGATGGACAACCGCTAGTTTTCTAGCAAACTCTTTCGGTTTATATTCACTAATCGCTTTCCCATCAAGTATTACTTCTCCACTGCTAGGAGCGTGGTTTCTAGACATGACACTAAGTAATGTTGATTTCCCACATCCATTCGGTCCAATGATTGTTGTAATTTTCCCAATTTCTATTTCACTACTAACAGACTTTAATCGATTTGTTACGTTATCGTATGAAAAGGTTACATTTTTAATTTCCATGAACTTTATCACTCTTTCTAAGCAAGAATATTAAGAATGGACCACCAATAACCGCCATAATTGTTGCTGCTGGAATTTCGTTAGGTGGCACAATTAACCTTCCAATCGTATCTGCCGTCAAAATTAATAACGCCCCTGCAAGAGCAGAAAATGGAATTAATACTTTATGGTCTGAACCGACTAATTGTCTTGAAATATGCGGAACTAGTAATCCTACAAAAGCAATAACACCTGCAATCGCTGTTGATACTGCCGCTAAGAGTACTGCAATGGCAGAAATAATAAGACGAACTCTCGTCACGTGCAAGCCTAAGTTTTTCGCAGTCTTATCTTGTAGCGATAATAAGTTACACCAAGCCCCTACGAACAGAGCAAGAATAAGACCAACCGTTCCATAAGTCACCATTATTTCTACATCGCCCCATGTCTTCATTGTTATGTTAGAAGTCGTCGTTTGCTTAATACTCTTAATAAAATATCCACAAATCGTAACGAATGATTCATTTAATCCAGTAAACATTGCATTAATGGCAATACCAATTAAAATAATGCGAAGCGGGCTTAATCCTGATTTCCATGAAAACGAATAAACGAGATAACATGCAAGCGCACCACCTAAAAAGGCGAATACGGGTGTCCAGAAAAAGAATTGCGGGAACAACGTAATAATAACGAGTGTCATAAAACTTGCTCCTGAAGATATACCGATTACCCCAGCATCAGCGAGTGGATTTTTCATAACAGCTTGAAAAAGCACACCTGAAACAGCGAGAGCCGCTCCAGTGAACAACGCAATAATAATACGCGGAAAACGTAAATCTTTAATGACTTCAACATCTTCATTTCCACCTGTAAATATCCCTTGTACAAGTTCAACAATACCTACTTCTAAACTACCTTTCATCGCTGACAATGATGTCATAACAATAAGCAATGCAGTAACAATGAGGAAACTCCAAGTTTTTTTATTCATTCTACTCTTCCTTTATATTAAAATGCATCACGGATACATCATTTTTTTCAATTCATCTAATGCTTCAATTGCTGCTAAATTACCTGTCGTTCCAAATAAACGCTCTTCTAAATCGTAAACACGGTTATTTTTAACCGCAGCAAAGTGTTTCCAAATATCATTTGTTTTAAATTCTTTATCAAACATTTTTACAACTTCATCAGGCATACCATGAGCTGCTCGTAAAATAATATCTGGATCAGCTTTCTTTAAATACTCTGTATTAGAAGCTAAATATTCTACTTGTTCACCTTGCACAATATTTTTACCACCTAGTTGTTTCACTAAATCTCCAATATAAGAATGCTCTGTTGCTACTAAATAACTTCCTGGCACACCTAATAAAATAAGCACTGTCGGTTCTTTCTTTCCTTTTACTTCTTTTTGAATGCTAGCAACCTTTTTATCTAATTTAGTTACTACTGCTTCGGCCTGTTTTTCACGCCCATATTTCTTACCTAAATCGCTAATAGAACTTTGCATATTTTTCAAACTCGTTAAATCTAAAAAGTTTGCTTTCATACCCACACCATCAAAAACTGGCTTTAATTCATATTCAAGTGTTGTCACAGATAACACTTCTGAAGGCTTTAATGACTTTACCTTTTCCATATCTGGACTCATTGGATTCCCAACTTCAGGTAAACCTTTATATCGCTTCGGTAAAGTTTTAGAACTTGTTGGAACGCCGACTAAATCTACTTCTAACGCATCCATAATTTCAGTAACAGCCACTGTTGTTGCAACGACGCGCTCTTTACTTTCACTCTTTATCTGCTTTGCTGATTCTTTTTTTGGTGATGAGCACCCGGCTATACTCATTAACAAAATGATAGCCATTAGTACACTTGCAATTTTCTTCACTCTCAATCACCACTCCTTTCCATACAATATGAAACAAGTCTTGATGCACGCGAACATGCATCAAGACTCCAAAAATTACAATCTACCTGCTCTATATTTACGAACTAGTAAAGCAAGTGAACCTAGCAGTAACACCATGTATAAACCAAGTTGTGCTGTATCTGCAGTTTTTGAGTTTTTCTCTTTTTTCGAATCATTTTTTGTATCTTCTTTTTTATTGTGACCATCTGCATTTCGATTAAAATCAGGAGTACCTACTGTTTTTACATTATCTACTTTCGGTGTAGTCACTGGATTTTTCGGTTCATTTTTCGGTTCCTCTTTAATAGTTCCTAACGCGCCGATATTATTTGTATCAAATTGAATTTGTACATCGTAGAAATGATGGTAGTTCATCTCATCGATGTCTACCTTTACTTTTGCGTTTAATTTTTTAAATAGATCTTCTACTTCAAACTGTACTACTCGCGTATTTGCATTTTTATCTTCGCTTACTACTTTCGCATCAGCGAATAGTTCATTGTTTTCCGCTTGGAATTTCGTAATCCACGCACTATTTTTCAGCGTCATCTCAATATATTTTTTACCATCTTTTACGATTAATTTCGCTGGATTTACAACATAGTCATGCATCTTTGAAATCTCATCTGTTTTATCTTTTAATACTTTAAATGTAATATCATATTGGCCATCTACTAAATTTTTCGAATCAACTATTACTCTCGGTTTATTTTTTTCATCTTGGTTGTTGTTTCCACCTTGGTTGTTGTTTCCGCCTTGGTTGTTGTTTCCGCCTTGGCTATCTAACGGCTTAATGCTACCTTTATCAAATGCAAATTGAATATCGTAAAAATGGTGATAATTCATTGAATCGATATCTACTTTTACTTTTGCATTTAACTTTTTTGATAAATCTGGTACTTCTACTTCCACTACGCGTGTATCAGCTTTTTTATCTTCACTTATTACATGTGCATCAACAAACGAACCATTTTTCTCAAATTCAAATTTTGTAATCCAAGAACTGTTCGTTAACGTAAATGATACATACTTCTTACCATCTTTTACTTTTAGCACACCTGGACTTTTTGTATATGTGTTCATCATTGAAATTTCGTCTGTTTGATCTTTTAATGCTTTGAAATTGATGCTGTATTCACCATCTTTAATTGTTTCAGCATCTGGTTTTTTATTTTCATCTGATTTTTTATTTTCATCTGGTTTTTCTACTTCTGGTTTTTCTACTTCCGGTTTTTCTACTTCCGGTTTTTCTGCTTCTGGTTTTTCTACTTCCGGTTTTTCTACTTCTGGTTTTTCTACTTCCGGTTTTTCTGCTTCTGGTTTTTCTACTTCTGGTTTTTCTACTTCTGGTTTTTCTACTTCTGGTTTTTCTGCTTCTGGTTTTTCTACTTCTGGTTGTTTCTCTTCATTTTTAATTTGTTCAAGTTTATCTTGTTCAAATAAAAGTTGTACATCATGCGTTTGCTTATAATTTCTTGATGCCATTTCGATAAATACTTTTGTATTTAGTTTTTTAGATAAATCGTTTACTTCAAACTCTACTACTCTTGTATCTTTTTCCGTATCCTCACTTACTACTTTTGCATCAACAAATGTGCCATCTTTTTCCGTTTGAAAATTTTTAATTAATGAGCTACTTTTTAATGTTACAATTGCTTTTTTCTTACCGTTTTCTACTTTTAATACTCCTGGATTTACCATGTAAGTATTCATCTTAGATTCTTCATCTGTTTGATCTTTTAACACTTTAAATGGAATGCTGTACGCACCATCTGTAATTGTGTTAGAATTTGGTTGTTGATCTGGGTCAGGCTTTTGGTCGGGCTTCTGACTTGGATCCGGTTTTTCATTTGGATCTGGCTTATTAGCTGGGTCCTCTTTTTCATTTGGTTGTTCCACATGAATTGGTGTAATACTATTTTGATCAAATGCAATACGAACGTCGTACTCATGATGATAATTTAAAAAATCAATATCTACTTTTACTTTTGCATTTAATACCTTCTCTACATCTTCTACATCAAATTCTACTACTCTTGTATCTTTTTCTTTATCTTCACTAATTATATTTGTCGCAACTAGCTTACCTGCTTTTTCTGTTTCAAACTTCGTAATCCATGAACTATTCGTTAATGTAAAGGATACTTTCTTTTTCCCATCCTTCACTTTTAAAGTCCCTGGGCTTACTGAATATTGATTCATCATCGATTCTTCATCTGATGTATCTTTTAAAACTTTGAACCCAATTGAATATTCACCGTCAGCCAACTTGGTAGCTGCTTGAACTGCAAGTGGTTGTAATGTTGATACGAATGTAAATATCATTAAAAACATAGCAACAATAATTTTTGTATACCTGTTCAATGGAACGACTCTCCCTTTTGAAAATTATTTAATACTGCTCCCATCAAATACAAAGCGAATATCATACGAAGCATTATAATTAATAATTGGAATATTAATTTTCACCTTTCCATTTAGTTTTTTTGACAAGTCAGCAACTTCAAATTCTACTACTCTAGTATTATCTTTTTTGTTTTCACTTAACACGGTTGTTTCTACAAATTGACCATCTTTTTCTACTTGGAAACCTTTAATAGAAGCACTATCTTTCACTTTAAATGAAACGTATTGTTTTCCATTTTTAACTGTTAATGTTGCTGGGCTTTCAAAATAACTATTCATTCTAGACGATTCATCTTTATCGCCTTTCCATACAGTAAAAGCAATATTATATTTTCCATCAGCTAGTTTTGTAGCAGCCTTTGCATCTTGTAAACCTAGTGTTGCGATAAACGTAAATAAAACAGCAAATACGGCAATAATCATTTTAAATTGTTTAAACATATATTCATCACCCTTCAAAAGATTTATTTACTCAACTTCACTTTACGAATTAAGAAAGCACCTGAAATAAGAATTAACGCTGCAAACAATCCAATACGTGCTTCATCGCCTGTTTTTGGGTTATCTGTTTTTTCAGCTTTTCCATTTTCATTTTTTGTTTCTTTGTTCACTTCTTTAGCTGTTTCCTTACTCTCTACTTTTGTTTTCTCTTCTTTTACTTGTGTATCTGTTTTCGCTTGATCATTATTTTTTTTGTAGCAGCTACGCCGTTATCGCCACCTACAGCTTTTACATTTGCATCAAATGCAAAACGAATTGTGTAGTGGTGGTCATAGTTTGCATTTGGTACAACAACATGAATTTTTACAGCTGCCGGTTTGGATAAATCATCTACTTTAAACTCTACTGTTCTTTTATCTGCCGATTCATCTTTACTAACAACTTTCGCATCAACAAAATTCCCATTCTCTGGTGCTTTAAATTCTGTAATCCAAGCACTATGATTCATCGGAACTTGTACTCTCATCTCACCGTTTTTCACTATTAATTTTGCCGGCTTTTCAAAATAGTCATTTGCCATTGAAGCTGAATCATTTTCCGCTTTTTGAATTACGTAATTAATATCGTAAGTACCATCAGCTAGTTTTGCTGAAGCATTCCCGTATGGCATTACAAGAAAAGCTAGCATACATACGAACGTTATAATAAAAGCGGGTAATACAGAAACCTTTTTCATTTTTCTTGTTTCCTCCTTGGTTATCTTTTATTTCACTTCTTGAAAATGATAATTATTCTCAATTTATAAGAAAAAAATAATCTCTTCTACCTATTATTTAATTAGCATTCTTTTATGTAACATAAGTATTATTGATTATCATTCTCATTTAATGTTAAAAATAATATCTCACCCTATTCCTTATACGAAGGCATAGAAACTGAGAAAAAATGATAAAACGTATTTATTGATTATCATTCTCAATGAAAATCAAAAAAAAATAAACTATCTCTTCTCCTCTTCTTTCACCTCTTCCCATAACAACACTATAGTTATAGAAACCCCTTTTCCCTCACTTCCCTTCCAATATTTCCACAACTAAGTCAATCTTAGCCTACTCATAAATTTTTTGTCAACTATATTACGTATAAAATTTTTAATATCTGAATTTCTCTATATGCTGCTTTTTTTACAAAAAAAGAGACTTTCTGTTATAGAAAGTCTCTTTTCTCTATTTCTCTACAGCAATTTCCTGCTTTTGAAACTTAGAAACTATATAACCAAATCCTATACCGATTATCCCTGGAACTAACCAACCAATTCCTACACTATATAATGGAATCTTATCTAAAATAGGTGCTAGCGCTGCAATTTGAAGGTTTGCATTGTGTAATCCATCAAAGAAACTTATTGCAAATGCTCCTACAATCCCGCCCACATACATCGCTAATGGAAGACGAACGTAGTTTTCAACAAGTGATAATACGATAAGTACGATTCCAATTGGATAAATTGCGATTAAGATTGGTAATGCTAATGCATTTAACTGAGTTAACCCAAGGTTTGCTACCATAAATGCTAATACACAGAAAATGAAAACGACTTTTTGATAAGAAAGCTTTGGTAATAAGGAAGAGAAGTAATCACCACAAGCTGCAACAATACCTACAGAAGTTGTCAAACATGCTGCTGTAATTGCGATCCCTAATAATAAAGTTCCGTAGCTACCAAATAAATGATTCACGACATTTGTTAAAATAATTCCTCCGTTTGCACCCATTCCAAGTGACACACTAGAAGCTCCAAGATAAGCAAGTGCTAAATACACAAGTAGTAGACCAAGCGCTGCAATAAATCCTGCAAAGATTGTTACTTTTGCAATACTGTTTTTATTTGTAATACCTTTTTCTTTTAACGCATGAATTACAACATTTCCGAATACCAGTGCTGCAAGTCCATCTAAAGTTAAATATCCATCAATAAATCCTTTGAAGAGAGGAGCACTATACGCTTCTGTCGGTGCACCAAATTCTCCAATTGGTGTAATAAGTGCTTTACCTACGATAATTGCAATAACAGCTAATAATATTGGAGTTAGCACCTTACCAATACGACCCACTAATTTCGAAGGATTTAAAGCTAAATAGAAAGTGACTGCAAAGAAAATAAGTGTAAAGATAACAAGTGGATATGACTGACCAGCTATCTCACTTGGTAAAAACGGTGCAACACTCATCTCATAAGCTACTGTTCCTGTACGCGGCACACTTACGAATACGCCTAAACATAAATAAATTGCAGTGATAAAAACAAGTGCGAATATAGGATGTACACGTCCTGCTAGCTCATTAATATCTCCCTTTAAAGCTATAACAATTACTCCTAATAAAGGTAGTCCAACGCCTGTTACGATAAAACCAAACAGCGCGATCCATACGTCCGTTCCAGCACCTTGCCCTAACGCTGGTGGAAAAATCATATTACCTGCACCAAAAAACAGTGCAAATAACATTAAACTTATTGCAAACATCTCTGAAAACTTTAAAGATGATTTCATTTCTACTAACCTCCTAAAATGATAAATTAACAAAATATTCTGAATTGAAATCCGTTACATATCCTCTTTCAAGCATACTTCCCCGTAAAAGAACGCAAAAAACACCCGTCCCTAACAAAGGGACGAGTGTTGAAATCGTGGTTCCACCCTTATTCTAATAAAATGAATTTATAACGAAATACGCTCATTTTATAGCTCGTGTAAATTGATAACGGTTTTATCCGCCAAGAATTACAATGCATCATGTATGCAGTTCACTCTTGAAGTTTAGAGGTGGTAAGCTTGTCTTTTCGTATTAGGAAGCTCACAGCCTAAGGCTTCCCTCTCTGAGAATCGTAAAATACAACTCATGTCCTCATCATTACTTTTATAAAATATCTTGTCGAAACTTGTTGCTTTTTATTATATGGACTATTTTTTAAAAAATCAATAGTTTTATTTTTTCTGACAAAAAAAATATAGGGAGAAAATTTTCCCTCCCTATAACTGCCCTATTAAAATTTCTAACTCTTCAGCCGTAACGCTCCGCCACTTTCCAACTTCAAGCTCATTTAGCTCTATATTCATAATGCGTACTCGCTTTAGCTTTATTACAGTAAACCCGAAAGCTCGACTCATTCTACGAATTTGCCTGTTCATTCCTTGCGTTAAAACAATACGAAATGTTGATTGATCGACTCTTGTCACTTTGCACGGCTTCGTCATTCCATCTTTAATCTTTACACCGCTGGACATCTCATCAATAAACCAGTCCGTAAAAGGTTTATCGACTGTGACAACATATTCCTTCTCGTGCTCATGATCACCATGTAAAATTCGATTCGCAATGCCGCCGTCATTCGTTAATAAGATAAGTCCTTCCGATGCTTTATCTAATCGTCCAACTGGAAAGATTCGCTCTGGATAATTGATATAATCAATAATATTATCTTCAATATGATCAGCTGCTGTACAAGTAATTCCGACTGGTTTATGAAAGGCTATGTACACCTTTTCTTTCTCTTCTTTTACAATAACTTGCCCATCAATCGTTACAACATCACCATCGCTCACAAGTGCACCGTGCGTACATATTTCACCATTAATAGCCACGCGTCCAGCTTTAATGAGGCGATCTGTTTCACGTCTGGAGCATGATTTTGCTTCGCTTATGTATTGGTTGATTTTCATGTTCTATTCCTTTTCACATATATTAAAAGCGTCAATCTATGGCAATATCATTCTGCCACGATTGACGCTTTTTCACTTCGCAAAAACAACTAAATAAATAACCCCAATCACCAAAAATATTCCGCAACAAGCTAACAATACTTTTGCAAGTTTGTCCATAAACATATAATGGTTTCCCCTTTGTTTCGTTGTTTTCTATTTTAATTCGACAACTGTTACGCCTAGGCCTCCCTCGCCCATGTCACCGTAACGGAAGGTTTTTACACCACGATGCTTCTTCAAGTAATCTTGTACACCTTGGCGAAGTGCTCCTGTCCCCTTACCGTGAATAATTGATACGCGAGGATAGCTTGCAAGCTGGGCATCGTCTAAGTATTTCTCAACGCGCGCCATTGCATTTTCAAATCGTTCACCACGAAGGTCAAGTTCTAATGAAACGTGATAGTCTCTACCTTTTACCGTTGCAACTGCTTTTTTCTCTGTTTGCTTCGGTGTGTTAATGTATTCCATGTTAGATTCTTTTACTTTCATCTTCAGAATACCGATTTGTACGCTCCACTCAGTATCGCTTACTTTTTCAAGTAATTGACCTTTTTGACCGAACGTTAATACTTTTACTTCATCACCTGCACGTAACTGTTGCTTCGGCGCAGTATTTTTCACGTTTACTTTTTGTTTCTTAACAAGCTCTGGTGCTGCGCCTTCTAGACGGCTCTTCGCTTCAATTAACTCGTGATCTTTCACGTTTGCAAGCTGTGCTTTACGCAATTGACGAAGTTCTTGAATAATGCCTTCTGCTTCTTTCTTTGCGGCTTCGACTTTTTCTTCCCCTTCTTTTTGCGCTTTTAATAATCGTTCATCGCGATCTTCGTTAAATTCAATGATTTGACGTTGTAATTCACGATGAAGTTTTTCAGATTGTTTGCGAAGTGCTTCTGCTTCGTTCCAGTCACGCTCTGCGTTCTTCTGGCTTTCTTCTAACTTCGCAATCATATTTTCAATTTTATTCGTATCTGTACTAATGTGGTTGCGTGCTTGGTCAATAACGCGATCAGATAATCCAAGACGTTTCGAAATTTCAAAGGCATTACTACGGCCTGGTACACCGATTAATAATTTATAAGTTGGACTTAATGTATTTACATCAAACTCAACACTCGCATTAATAACTTGCTCACGGTTATATCCGTACGCTTTTAATTCTGGATAATGCGTCGTTGCAACAACGCGAGCACCGCAATTACATACTTCATCTAAAATCGAAATTGCTAGTGCAGCACCTTCTTGTGGGTCTGTTCCAGCACCTAATTCATCGAATAAAACTAAGCTTTCAAAATCAGCTTTTTCTAAAATATCAACGATGTTCACCATATGTGAGGAGAACGTACTTAAACTTTGTTCAATCGATTGCTCATCACCGATATCAGCAAATATATTTTTAAACACACAAATCTCTGACTCATCCATTACTGGAATGTGAAGACCAGATTGCGCCATTAAAACACAAATACCAACTGTTTTCAGCGTAACTGTTTTACCACCTGTATTCGGTCCTGTAATAACAATTGTCGTGAAATCTTTACCTAACATAATGTTATTTGGCACAATAATTTCTGGATCGATTAGCGGATGGCGAGCTTGTCTTAAATCCATATAACGCTCGTTATTTACGATTGGTTTCGT
Organism: Bacillus cereus group sp. BfR-BA-01349; assembly: GCF_022663795.1. Classification (NCBI taxonomy): domain Bacteria; kingdom Bacillati; phylum Bacillota; class Bacilli; order Caryophanales; family Bacillaceae; genus Bacillus; species Bacillus cereus group sp. BfR-BA-01349. The sequence continues at coordinate 146,815 of NZ_JAKUGE010000003.1, read as the reverse complement.
TGCTTTAATTCGCTTTGCATAAAAAGCTTTCGCAAAAATGAAATCAAGATTCGCAACTACTTCTACGTTTGATAAAACGATATCAGCTTCTACTGCCACTTCTTCTGTTAACATCAATAAGATGCGTTCGACTTCTTGTTTCTCTTTCACACGAGCTTCTTGCAGTGCGTTATTTAATTCTACAATGACTTGCGGTTCAATAAATAACGTTTGTCCAGAAGCTGATTGATCGTGAACAATACCACCATATACGCCGCGGTATTCTTGTTTTACTGGGATTACGTAACGTTCGTTACGAATCGTTACAATCAAGTCAGACAGCATCTTTTGCGCGTTTGAAGAGCGCGTCATATTTTCTAACTTTTCACGAATACGGCTTTCCGCAGTACGAATTTGAGTACGAATCCCACGCAGTTTATCACTTGCGCTATCCACTACTTCACCGCCGTCACCGATACAATTTGTAATTTTCTTTTCTAAATCATATAAAGATACAATTTGAGCGACGTGAGTTTCTAAAATCGGAAGCTCAACACCGTTATCAGCCATATCTTCAATGAAACGTTTCATATTACGACTACCATACATCGTATTCGCAATATCAAGTAATTCATTTGGACTTAACATACTCCCAATTTTTGCACGCTTCACATTTGAGCGAATATCCGTAATACCACCTAATGGTGCACTACCTTTTAAACGAATAACTTTCGCTGCTTCATCCGTTGTATCTTGCATTTCTACAATTTCTTCAAAATCAGTGCTCGGCACTAAATGCTTCACTTTGTCACGGCCAAGTGAAGAGGCTGTATGTTCAAGTAATTGTTCTTTTACTTTATTGTATTCTAATACACGCAACGTTCTTTCTAACATGTTGCAGGTCCCCCTTGTGTTACTTATTACGTTTAATATAGTCTAATAAACGTTCAATATCCCATGTGTTAATCACGTTATCTTTTTGAATCCAACCTTTACGTGCTGCTGCTACACCTGTTTCCATATCTTCTAACATTTCAAGTGTATGAGCATCTGTATTAATCGCTACTTTTACACCAGCATCTTGTGCTTGTTTTAATAATTTTGCGCTTAAATCTAGACGGTTCGGATTCGCATTTAATTCTAAAACTGTATTTGTCTCTTTTGCGAGTTCAATTAATAAATCTGTATCTACATCATAACCCTCACGGCGCCCGAGAAGACGTCCTGTCGGATGAGCAATCATTGTGACATGTTTATTCTCAAGTGCAGTACGCAGACGCTTCATGATCGTTTCACGGTCTTGTGAGAAGCTAGAGTGAATCGCTCCAATGACATAGTCTAATTCTTCTAATACTTCATCATCAAAATCAAGCGAGGCATCTGGTAAAATGTCCATTTCAATTCCGCGTAAAATTGTAATGTCTGGATACTTTTCATTCATACGTTCAATTTCTTTCGCTTGCTCACGAAGACACTCTTTCGTTAAACCATTCGCTACTTTTAAGTATTGCGAGTGATCAGTAATCGCCATAAACTTATATCCACGAGCACGGCACGCTTGTACCATTTCTTCAATAGAAAAAGCACCGTCACTCCAAGTTGTATGCATATGTAAATCACCTTGTATATCGGAAAACTGAATTAAGTTCGGATACTCTTTAATTAATTCAATTTCTTTTCCATCTTCACGCACTTCTGGCGGAATAAATGGTAGACCGAAATGAGCAAAGAAGTCTTCTTCAGTCTCAAATGTTTTCACTTCACCTGTTTCTAAGTTCTCTACACCGTACTCACTAATTTTCTCGCCTTTATCTTTTGCGATTTGACGCATTTTCACGTTATGGTCTTTTGATCCTGTGAAATGGTGAAGTGTTGTAATAGACTCTTCTGGTTTTACTAAGCGGAAATCGATTGAAATATCATATTCATATTGAAGACGAACAGAAACTTTCGTATCCCCACTTGCGATTACCTCAATCATATTATCGAATTGTAGTAAATGCTCACGTACCGCTGCTGGTTCTGTCGTTGCAATGATAAAATCTAAATCTTTCACTGTTTCACGAACACGGCGCAAACTACCAGCGCGAGAGAAACGAATTACTTCAGCAATATTCGACAATTTCTCCTCTATTTCCCCGGCAATAGGCAATACCATCGCAATTGGTAAACGCTCTGGACGAGAGCCTACTTGATCGATTGCTTCTAATATTTTCTCTTCTGTCTTCTTACCGAAACCAGCTAAAGCTTGTACTTTATTTTCCTCACAAGCAGCTTTTAACGTCTCCATATCAATAACGCCTAGCTCTTTATATAACTTAGCCACCTTTTTACCACCAAGACCTGGTAGTTTTAATAACGGTAATAAGCTACTCGGTACTTCTTTTTCAAGTTCTTGTAATACTTCAGATGTTCCCGATTCTATATATTCTTGAATAACGGCTGCTGTTCCTTTTCCGATGCCCGGAATCTTTGTGAAGTCTTCAATCTCAGAAAGACTACGATCATCACTTTCTAATGCTGCTGCCGCTTTACGAAATGCAGATATTTTAAATGGATTCGCACCCTTTAGTTCCATAAAAAGCCCGATTGTCTCTAATAATTTGATAACTTGTTTTTTATTTACTTTCATCATTACCCCGCCTTTCTTTCATAGAAAAAAACTTCTCTTTCCGAAAAAAGAGAAGTTATACTCTGCTACCTGTCTGCCATAGTTCCTTCACCTTTTCGGATAGAATCGGTGTATCGTCTACAATTATTTTGCTAATTGATGATTTTTGTAATGGTGTTTGTACTTGTTCAATCGGAAGAATGTTTCCAATGATAATTAAGACAAACAAAACAATATATACTTCTAAAAATCCGAGGATTGCCCCCGCAAACGCATTTACTTGCTTTAAAACCGGTATTTCTGCAAACATATTTAACAAATTACCAAGTAATGAAAGTGCTATTTTTGTAATAATAAACAATATGATAAACGCAAGCGCTTGATAAAATACTGTCTCAATATTATTTGCATCAATCCATTCTGGAACAGATACGTTTTTATCAAATGGATACGGAATAAATTTCGCAAGTGCTGGCGCTAAATCTTTACAGTACCAGTATGCAACAAGGTATGCGATAATAAAGCTTGTTAACTTCACAAGTTGCAGAATAAACCCTCTGCGTAAGCCGAGGAAAAATCCCATAACAAGCAGTAAAATGATAATAATATCAATCATGTTATTCCATTCCTTTTTTTGTCATACTTTCTTTCAATTTCTCATGTTCTTCTTTTAATTTTATGTAATCGTGTATGACGTTTACTGCCGTCAATACCGCTAGTCTACTCGTGTCAAGCGAAGGATTCTTGGCATTGAGTTCGCGCATTTTATCATCCACAATCGCTGCTACCATGCGGATATGACTTGTACTTTCATCGCCAACAACTGAATATTGCTGACCATAGATTTCTACATTAATTCGACTTTTCTTTCCCTTTTGTTGTGACAACTCACCGGCCTCCAATCACGTACAGAATCCTAAAGTTTATCATACCATGAACCTTCATAATATGGAAACAGAAAGAACAATCCGATATGATAAAAATAACAATATAAAAAAAGGGGCGACCATTATGTCAAATTCTATCGTAATTCAAACAAATTCTACAGTAATTGAAGACATGAAACAACAATATAAACATTCGCTTACCCCGAAAATTCCGCAAGGCGGTATCTTTATGGCTAAGGTGCCATCTTGCACGATTACAGCGTATAAATCTGGAAAAGTAATGTTCCAAGGAGGCCGCGCTGAAGCAGAAGCTTCTCGTTGGCAAACTGTCTCTCACGCGCCAAAAACAGCTGTAAAAAAATCTGTCGATTCCCATCGTTATGCGCCGCCTACTTCCATCAGTACAATGTCTATTGTAGGGTCTGATGAAGTTGGTACGGGAGATTTCTTTGGACCGATGACATTCGTTGCTGTATATGTGGATGCGAAGCAAATTCCACTACTAAAAGAACTTGGTGTAAAAGACTCTAAAAACTTAAATGACGATCAAATTACTGCCATTGCGAAACAACTTCTACACGTTGTTCCTTACAGCTCTCTTGTCCTTCATAATGAAAAATATAACGAGCTATTTGATAAAGGAAACAACCAAGGTAAGTTAAAAGCCTTGCTACATAATAAAGCTATTACAAACTTATTAGCGAAAATGGCACCTACAAAACCTGAAGGCGTCTTAATCGATCAATTCACACAACCTGATACATACTATAAATATTTAGCAAAACAAAAACAGGTACAGCGTGAAAATGTTTATTTCGCTACGAAAGGTGAAAGCGTCCATTTAGCAGTAGCCGCTGCTTCTATTTTAGCTCGCTACTCATTCGTAAAACAGTTTGACGAACTAAGTAAAAAAGCTGGTATGCCACTTCCGAAAGGTGCTGGTAAACAAGTTGATATCGCTGCTGCTAAATTAATTCAAAAGCTTGGTAAAGAACGATTACCCGAGTTTGTGAAACTGCATTTCGCTAATACGGAGAAGGCGCTTCGCTTATTAAAATAGTATCGACAAAAACAGGAGCCTACAAACTCCTGTTTTTTGTTTCATCCTACTATTGTCCTTATAGTTTTGTTATAATTATAATATATGGATTATTCTAACATAGGAGGAGATCTACATTGCTACTTCTACAAATGATTCTAAATATTTTACTAGGCGATCCACACGAAAGACAGTTCGAAATTAGAGAAAACATTCAGCTACTAAGTGAACAACCAGCGTTCAACGATTTAATAGAGCGTTATGGTCGATCTTTCTTATTAAACTTTCGGATTCGAAGATTTATTGGGAAACACGATGCACGCTTGTTAATACATAATCCAGCAAAACTACAACACTTCTGTGAAGAACTTGAATGTATGATTAGAAAAAGGAGGTTTTTCATATGAACGCTGTAAAAGTTAAAAAGGTACTATATGCTTTCGTACACCTCGTAGGCCCACTTTCTTACCTCACTATTTCTATCATCTGGGGAGCTTTTTTCACTACTAAATCCACATTCGAAAATATATCTGATAATCTTGGCGTGATGGCCATCTATTACGTGTTCATAAGTTTACTGTGGTTTTTCTATTTAGATCGATTAGACAAAGACATAAATAAGATTACAAAAGAAATTAACGATAATAAGATGTAACACATAACAAAGGAGAGCCCTTAAGACTCTCCTTTGTTATGTTAGCTTCGTTTCTGCTTCTTATTTGATGAAGATACTTTATGAGAACCTGTTTCATGTGTCGTCGTTCCTTGTCCTTCAACTTCTGGAGAACCTAGGCCCGATCTTGAATGATCTTTTTTCACTTTTTTACTCATTTATATTCACCCCTTCGCGTTACTTTTTGCTACGAGGGAATAAACTATACAATATGTAAAATAAAAAGCGAGAGGAAATCCTCTCGCTTTTTTTCATATTTTAGAATTCAGAAGAACCTGGAGTTCTTGGGAATGGAATTACGTCACGGATGTTAGCCATACCAGTGATGTACATTAGGAAGCGCTCGAAACCTAGACCGAATCCAGCGTGTTTTGTACCGCCGTATTTTCTAAGTTCTAAGTACCACCAGTAGTCCTCTTCGTTCATACCTAATTCTTTAATTCTGTCTACTAAAACGTCCATTCTTTCTTCACGTTGGCTTCCGCCGATTAATTCGCCGATGCCAGGAACTAGAAGGTCAGTAGCAGCTACTGTTTTACCGTCTTCATTTAAACGCATGTAGAATGCTTTAATGTCTTTCGGATAGTCAGTTACGAATACAGGGCGTTTGAAGATTTCTTCTGATAAGTATCTTTCGTGCTCTGTTTGTAAGTCAATTCCCCATTCTACTGGGTATTTGAAGTCAGCACCTGATTCTTGAAGCACTTTAATTGCTTCTGTATATGTGATGCGACCGAAGTCAGAGTTGATTACGTTGTTCATGCGCTCTAGAACTGTTTTATCAACGAAGCTGTTGAAGAATTCCATTTCTTCTGGAGCATGCTCTAATACGTATTTCATTGCATATCTCAGCATATCTTCTGTAAGGTTCATTACGTCACCTAGTTCAGCGAATGCAATCTCAGGCTCAACCATCCAGAACTCAGCAGCGTGACGAGTTGTGTTTGAGTTTTCTGCACGAAATGTAGGTCCGAATGTGTATACATCACGGAATGCTAATGCATAAGCTTCAGCGTTCAGCTGTCCACTTACTGTTAAGTTTGTTTCTTTACCGAAGAAGTCTTTTGACTCATCAACTTTTCCGTCTTCACCTTTTGGTAGGTTATTTAAATCTTGCGTTGTTACGCGGAACATTTCGCCAGCACCTTCTGTATCACTACCAGTGATGATTGGTGTGTGGACATGTACGAATCCACGCTCTTGGAAGAATTGGTGAATCGCAAATGCTGCGATAGAACGTACGCGGAACGTTGCAGAGAATGCATTTGTTCTTGGACGTAAGTGAGCGATTGTACGTAAGTATTCAAACGTATGACGCTTCTTTTGAAGTGGGTAATCAGAATCTGATAAGCCCTCGATATCAATTTTTTCTGCTTTAATTTCAAATGGTTGCTTCGCTCCCGGCGTTGCAATTACTTTACCTTCTACTTTAACTGAAGAGCTAAGTGGAAGTTTTGCAATTTCTTTGAAGTTCTCTAATTCTGTATCGAAAACGATTTGAACGCTTTTAAAGAAGCTACCGTCGTTTAATTCGATGAAACCAAATGCTTTTGAATCACGTAAGTTACGAATCCACCCTGATACTTGTACTGTTTGATCTGCATACTTTTCTGTATCTCTATACAGACTTTTTACTAATGTGTTTTCCATAGTGAAATTCTCCTTTGCTCATATATTTAAATACAAAAAAACCTTTCATCCATAAAGGGACGAAAGGTTAAACTTCGCGGTACCACCCAATTTGTCATAAAGACCAACTTTAACTCGTATGTAATACATACTTCCCGGTTTGTAACAGGCCGGATTCCCGTCTAAGTCTACTCTTGAATACAAAATTCAATTTCGGTTAGCAACTCCAAGGTGTTCTTCACATATACCGCCTCATCAGGCTCTCACCGTCCCTGACTCGCTTTGGATTATAGTATATACTACTTTTCCTTATCATCGTCTTTCATTTTGTTAAACTAAAATTAATGTACTACATTCGAGAGAAAGATGCAAGGTGTCGGAAAATATATGAGCGATTTTTGTAATATATCGACTTACCGACAGCGTCCGACAACCAATCCAATAAAAAAATTGCCGGAATGAATCCGGCAATTTTCTAATTACTTACGTAACTCCGCACCGAATTTCTCTTCTACCGTTGTTAATACACGGTTATGTGCTTCTGTTACTTCTTCGTCTGTTAATGTACGTTCTGCATCGAAGTAAGTCATAGAGAATGCAAGTGATTTCTTGCCTTCTTCCATTTTTTCACCTTCGTATAAGTCGAATAGTGTTACGTCTTTCAGAAGTTCTCCGCCAGCTTCAGCAATGACTTGCTTCATTTCACCAGCTTTTGTTTCTTTTGTTACTACAACAGCCATGTCACGTGTCATAGATGGGAAACGTGGAATTGCTGAGTAGTAAGTTTCCTCAGCGTCTGCACCGAATACTTTTACAAGAGATAATTCAAATACGAATGTATTTTTCACATCTAATTGTTTTTCTGCTTCTGGGTGCAATTGACCGATGAAACCAATTACTTCGCCATCTAATACGATGTCAGCTGTACGGCCTGGGTGCATACCTTCACGTTTTGCTGGTGCATATGTGATTTGATTTGAAACGCCAAGCACGTCGAATAGTCCTTCTAGTACACCTTTCACAACGAAGAAGTCTACTACTTTCTTCTCACCTTGCCATGCATGGTGAAGAGCAAGCCCTGTCATAACACCTGCAAGATGTTGTTCTTCTTTCGGAAGTTCTCCTTCTTCTGTCGGTAAGAAGATAGAACCTACTTCGTATAAAGCAACGCTGTCGTTTTTACGAGCGACATTGTATGAAACTGCTTCTAGTAATTGCGGTACTAAGCTTAAACGAAGTTGGCTACGTTCTTCACTCATTGGAAGTGCAAGACCTACAGGCGCCTTTTCGTTTGGCTCAACCATATATTGTTTCGCTTTGTCAGCGCTTGTTAATGAATACGTAATTGCTTCATATAAACCAGCACCCTCTAAGAAGCGGCGTACTTTACGACGTTTCGTTTGTGCTGATGTTAATTTACCACGAGTCATCGTTCCAGAAGGTAATGTAACTGGAATGTGGTCATAACCGTATAGACGGCCCACTTCTTCTACTAAGTCTTCTGAAATTGTAATATCAGGACGACGTGCTGGTACATTTACATGGAATGTTCCTTCTACTTCTGTAAATGGGAATTTCAAGTTTGTGAACATTGTACCCATTTCACTCGCAGAAATATTTGTACCTAATACACGGTTTACTTTTTCAGCAGTAACAGATACTGTACGCTCTTGTACTTGTAAGTTGTCAGCTTCTACTACACCTTCAAGTGCTTCACCGCCAGCATATTTCGCCATTAAAGCAGCTGCGTGTTGAATTGCTTCAAATGTACGTGTTGGATCGATTCCTTTTTCGAAACGTGCACTTGATTCACTACGAAGACCTAAGTCTTTTGATGTACGACGTACTGTTTGACCTGCAAAGTATGCAGACTCAATTAGAACGTTTACTGTCTCATTTGTAACTTCAGAATCCGCCCCGCCCATTACACCAGCAACAGCTAAAGCTTTCGTGCCGTTTGTAATTACAAGATGGTGGCTTTGTAATGTACGCTCTTGATCATCTAACGTTTCAATTTTTTCGCCTTCTTTTGCAAGACGAACAACGATTTCTTTTGAACCTAATTTATCGTAATCGAATGCATGTAACGGTTGACCGTATTCCATTAAAATGTAGTTTGTAATATCAACTACGTTGCTAATTGGACGAATGCCAGCTGCCATAAGACGAGTTTGCATCCACATTGGTGACGGACCAATCTTTACGTTTTTAACCATTTTTGCAATGTATAATGGGTTTTCTTCTTTCGCTTCTACGCTTACAGAAATATAATCAGAAGTTTTTTCTGCTGTTTCTTGTAAGTCGATAGCTGGAAGTTTTACTTCGCGGCCATAAATAGCAGCTACTTCGTAAGCAACACCTAACATGTTTAAGCAATCTGCACGGTTTGGTGTTAAGCCAAGCTCAAGTACTTCATCGTGTAAGTTTAAAATTTCAAGTGCATCTGCACCAACTTCAGCGTCACTTGGGAAGATGAAGATACCATCTGCGTATTCTTTTGAAACTAACTTTCCATCAATACCAAGCTCTTGAAGAGCACAAACCATACCGTGAGAAGCTTCACCGCGTAGTTTTGCTTTTTTGATTTTGAAGTTACCAGGAAGTACAGCTCCAACTTTTGCAACTGGTACTTTTAAACCTTTTGCAATGTTAGCAGCTCCACAAATAATTTGAACTGGCTCTTCTTCACCGATATCGATTAAGCATTTGCTTAATTTATCAGCTTCTGGGTGTTTTTCACATTCTAATACGTGACCAACTACAACACCTTTTACACCTTTATTTAATACTTCAACGCCTTCTACTTCAATACCACTTTTCGTGATTTTGTCTGCTAGTTCTTGTGCTGTTACATCTTTAATATCTACATACTCTTGTAACCAACGATATGATACGAACATATTTATCCTCTCCTTCCCTTACGCTCGTTTGAATTGTTGTAAGAAACGTACATCATTTGTATAGAAATGACGAATGTCATCTACTCCGTATTTCAACATTGCGATACGCTCTGCGCCCATACCGAATGCGAAACCTTGATATTCTTTTGAATCATAACCAGCCATTTCAAGTACGTTCGGGTGAACCATACCTGCGCCTAGAATTTCAATCCAGCCAGTTCCTTTACAAGTGCCGCAACCTTTGCCATGACACATCATACAAGAAATATCCATCTCTACAGATGGCTCTGTGAATGGGAAGAAACTTGGACGAAGACGGATTTCACGATCTTCACCGAACATCTTTTTCACGAATACTTGCAGTGTACCTTTTAAGTCACTCATACGAATGTTTTTATCAATTACAAGACCTTCAATTTGCATGAACTGATGTGAATGCGTCGCATCGTCGTCATCACGGCGATACACTTTACCAGGACAAATAATTTTGATTGGGCCTTTTTCTTTATTATTTTCCATCGTACGTGCTTGCACAGAAGATGTATGTGTACGTAGTAACGTTTCTTCTGTAATGTAGAATGTATCTTGCATATCACGCGCTGGGTGATCTTTCGGTAAGTTTAGTGCTTCGAAGTTGTAGTAGTCTTTTTCTACTTCTGTTCCTTCAGCTACTTCATAACCCATACCGATGAATACATCTTCAATTTGCTCAACAACAGCTGTTAACGGATGGTGACAACCTGTTTCAACAGGACGACCTGGCAGTGTAACATCGATTGTTTCAGTAGCTAATTTCGCTTCGATTACTGCTTTTTCTAAGTTACTAATTTTGTCATCTAAACGCGTTTGAATCGCTTCACGCACTTCATTTACTAATGCTCCCATACGTGGACGCTCTTCTGCTGACAATTTTCCCATGCCGCGTAATACTTCTGTAATTGGGCCTTTTTTTCCTAAATACGCTACGCGTACGTCGTTTAAGCCCTTTAGCTCTTTCGCTTCTTCAATAAGCTCTAACGCTTTTTGCTTTAGCTCTTTTAAACGTGCTTCCATTTTGGAACCCTCCTAATTTTAAAAATAAAAAAACCTCGCTCCCAAAAAGGGACGAGGTAAATTCGCGGTACCACCCTAAATTGACAGAACAAGTCTGCCCACTCATTAGTTATAACGATCAATTCTGACCGGAACGCCTTTACATATACATGGTCCTGGCGTCAACTCCAGAGGTGAATTCACTTCCGTCTACCATAAGAATGCTTTCAGTCTACGGCACTCTCTCCCTATATGGCGATTTTGTAAGTTACTCTTCTCTATCAACGTTTTTCGTTATTTAACTTTTAATATAATGTACTTCAACTTATTATAAGAAGTTTTTTATTTGTTCGCAACCGGGCTTTGCAAATAATACGTTAAAATCCCTGCTGCAACCGCAACATTTAATGATTCTGCCCCGCCGTAAATCGGAATATACAAGTTTTGATCCGTTTTTGCAAGAATTTCTTGGCGTACGCCATTTCCTTCATTTCCTACAATTAATGCAAAACTGCCAGCCGGCGTTACTTCACCATACGGAACTCCATTTTCAAGAGCTGTTCCATATACAGGAACGTTGTTTTCTTTTAACTTTTCTACCCATTCTTCTAAGTTCCCTTTTACAATTGGTAAGTGGAAAATAGAGCCTTGTGTAGAGCGGAGTACTTTACTATTGTAAACATCAACACAACCTTCTCCAAGCACAACGGCGTGAATACCAGCTGCATCAGCTGTACGAATAATTGTTCCTAAATTACCTGGGTCTTGCAGGCCATCTAATAAAAGGAATTTCCCATCAGTAAGAGCTACTTCTTTCTCATGCTTCTCACAAACAGCAAATACACCTTGTGTCGTTTCTGTTTCACGAAGTATTTTGACAATCGCCTCAGGTACGATATACATTTCCACATCATTAACTGTCCAATCTTTCGGAAGGTCTGTCTGATCTGAAACGATAAGTTCTGTTACAATTCCTGCCTTCAAAGCTTCCTCGACTAAGTGGAATCCTTCTACAAAAAATAAACCTTTTTTATCGCGTTCTTTTTTCGTTTGCAGCTTTTTCCACTGCTTTACACGCGGATTTTGTACTGAATCAATGTTTTTCATAATATGTATTTCCCTCTCTTCTTGTCTTATCATTATAGCCTATTTTTCATACATATTTACATAAAAAAGAACAAAAACTAACGTCAGTTTCAATTCTGAAGAAGAGGTGAAAGCAATGAGTTTTAATTTACGCGGTGCCGTATTAGCGAATGTATCTGGAAATTCACAAGATCAATTACAAGAAACAATCGTCGATGCAATTCAAAGCGGTGAAGAAAAAATGCTTCCAGGTCTTGGCGTTTTATTTGAAGTCATTTGGAAAAACGCTGATGAAAATGAAAAGCACGAAATGTTAGAAACACTAGAGCAAGGATTAAAAAAATAAGCAATTTGAAAATCACCTTTGCATAAGCTAAGGTGATTTTTTTGCAGAAAAATTTTTTCTTCTCCTAAACATTTCTACTTTACTAACGAACTATGATGGAGTACAATGTTCAAAATACATTTAAACCGATCGATTTTTCTTCATATACACCATAAGATAAAAGGAGTGAATGTTTTATGCACCGTATTACGCTTGAACAAATTTTTAAACACCACATTACACAAAAATACGTAAACCGTTCTGGAATGGTCCACGCGATCGCTGTCGCTTACCATGCTTTTCACCTAGCCAAAAAGCATCACGCCTCAGTCGATGCTGCCACAAAAGCTGGCTTCCTTCATGATATCGGACATCATACGTGGTACACAGGCGGTGAATGGGATTATGACTTATATAAAAAGAATGATATACACGCAATTAAAGGTGCTGAAAGAGCACATAAATTACTTATTAGATTAGGAGAACATCCAAAACTAGCAAAAGAAATTTCTATTGCAATTCTTCTTCATACAGATTCTTTCTTAGTGGAACAAGAAATTGAAAGAACATCTCTTCAAAATATTATTAAATGGGCAGACGAAGCAGATGAAGAACCGGGCGGAGCGCATCATTATCGAACAATTTCTTATGAAAAAGCACTTAAAGCAATTCAGCAATTAGATCGATTGGTAGAGCGTGAATTGCAAATAGAGCAAGCAAAATTGAATAACAAGATAGAACATAGTTATCAATGAGAAAGAGGCATCACTACAGGGTGATACCTCTTTTACTATTTTATGGAAAATACACCTTTATATGTAATATTTAAATATTACGCCTGAAAACAAAATGCCTTATAATTAAATATACAAATATAAAGAGGTGATTCTACATATGCAACCCGCTACACAACTTTCTAATGAACAGAAATACTCTATGTCATGGGGACAATTTATTAGCTCCGTTGTATTCGCTTTTTTCGGAACCGGACTTATTACTGTGTTCCTCGCAATGCCCTTAACAATTTATACAGCCGGTCTTACAGATAAAAAACAAATTGCCCTGTATGAATCTATCGTAAATACTGCAAGTATTGTATTACAGCTAGCCGTGTTGTTATTCTTCATTTTTAAATTCGAACCCGCAAAAAAATTACTACTACAATCATTTAACTTTAAAGCACTGAGAGAATGGCGTACATACGTATACTTACTTCTTTTCTTCGCTATAAACATTTTACTCAATTACATCTTGTTAAATTATGTGTTCCAAGACGCAACAAAGCAGCAATCTTCCGCACTAAACTTAGATGTCTTTAAGCAGTATCAAATATTATTACTTCTCGGCTTTGCAATACTCACACCAATTTTTGAAGAGCTTATTTTCCGTGGCTTTATACTTCGCTTTTTCTCAGAACGCTTTCCATTTTGGATTGCAGCGATTATAACAAGCTTCTTCTTCGGTATCGCTCATACATACTCACTTGGCGTAATGGTCATTACTTTCTTCATGGGATTATTAATGGCTATTTTATGTAAAAAAACAAAATCCATTATTCCAGCTATGTTATTTCATATTATGAATAATTTGTTGGCATTCTTGAATTAGAAAGAGGTATCCTCACGATACCTCTTTTATTAATTCGTATGATCACTTCTCATCTCTATCAATTTATACATATTTATTAATAATATCCAAAATAAACTTCATGTAGTAAAATATAACTTAATTCATATAAAGGAGTTTACATATGTTCAGTGTTATTTGGATGCTTTTCACGCCACTTCTCTTACTATGCGGGATTGCTGGTGGTATTTTTTTAATAGTAACAGGAATTAAATATCGGAAATTACTCGTTGGTTTAATGGGGCTACTTAGCCTATCCTTTGTCACACTACCTTTTGTTTTTTTAAGTATAGGAATTAATATGGATACAATCTTCCCCATTCCAACTGCTCTTTACTGGACCCTATTTTCTTTAACTGGATTATTAGCAGGGATAAGTGGATTCCAAGCAAAAATTAAAAGTATACGTAATATGGGATTCATTATTTTTACCATTGGAATATTAGGGGTTATCTTCTGGGTACTCATGTCTGTAGGTGTTTGATTCTATATATAACTTTTTTCGAAACCCACAAATCGGAGGTAATACAGAAATGTTCGGAATATTAATTTGGATGATTTTAGCTTTTACTTTAATGTTATGCGAATTCATCGTCGGCATTTTTTTAATTATTGCTGGTATGAAATGTCGTAAATCATTTACTATTATAGCTGGTTTAATTAGCATATCTCTTATCGTTGTTCCTATCATTTGTATAGGTTGTGGAATAGACTTAGAGGGGATGATTCCAATTTCAGGAACTTTATATTGGGGTCTCTTCTCTTTAGCTGGACTATTAGCTATTATAAGCGGCAGACAAATATCAAGTATTCGTGCTATGGGAACAATTTTGTTTATAACAGGGCTGTGCTCCGTAGCTGGTTACCAGCTTTTATATTTAACTGCATAAAGAACACAAAAAAGCAGGGAATTTAATTCCCTGCTTTTCTATTTGGTTTATTGCCTGATGGTAAGAAGAACGATAACACCCAAGCGATACCTGCTAGTATCGTTGCGATTAAGAAGGCATCGTTAATACCGTTAATTGCAGATAGCTTTGAAATTTGTCCATATAATAGTTGTGTGCTCATCGCGTCTCCTGCTTGAGCTGATCCAGCTAAGGCCGCTAAACTTTGCCCCATGCCGTGTATTTTATCAACTAAAATTGGGTTTGATGTTGTTAACATGTTGCCGTAATCTGCTACGTGAGCAGTCGTTTGTTGCGTCATAAGTGTAATTAAAATCGCTGTTCCGATTGAACCCGCTACTTGTCTTGACGTATTTTGCGTTGCTGTACCGTGAGAAATTAATTTCATCGGCAGCGCGTTCATACCAGCCGTCATAATTGGCATCATAATGAATGACATACCAATTGAACGTATAATATAATCCGTCATAATAACGCTATACGGTGTATCCATCGATAATTTTGTAAATTCATATGTCGCATACGTCGTAATTGCCAATCCAATTATCGCTAATGGACGAATGCCATATTTATCGAATAATTTACCCGCTACTGGTCCCATGATCCCCATAATTAATGATCCTGGAAGAAGTAGTAAACCAGATTCAATTGGCGTAAAGCCACGAATGTTTTGCAGATATACTGGAAGCAATAACATACCTCCGAATAATGCCATCGTAACGATTGCGTTAATTACTAAAGTGAAAGTAAATACTGGATATTTAAATACTTGTAAATCAAGCATTTTATTGTCCGTTGTTAACTCTCTCCAAATAAATAACGCTAAACCAATTACACCAATGATAAGTGAAATAACAACTTCTGCACTAGTCCAACTATTATTTCCAGCTTCACTAAATCCGTACAATAAGCTTCCTAGTCCAATACTTGAACTAACCACACCGAATATATCTAATTTCGTTTTAGACACTGGCTGAGCTAGTGTAAAGAATTTTAAAGATAGGAACGTAATAATTAAACCGATAATAAACATCGCATAGAACATTAAGTTCCAGCTGTAATTTTCAATTACCCAACCTGTTACAGTTGGTCCGATAGCTGGTGCTAAAATCATTGCTACACCTAGTAATCCCATCGCCGCTCCGCGTTTATGAGGCGGGAATAACGTCATGAAGATATTCATACCAACCGGCATTAAAATACCCGCACCAACTGCTTGAATTACGCGACCTGTCATCATCATTGTAAAGTTTCCTGAAGTAGCACAAATGATAGATCCTACCGTAAAGAATAACATTGCTGCTACGAATAATTTACGATACGTAAATCGTGAAACTAAAAATGCACTAATCGGTACTAAAATACCATTTACAAGCATGAAGCCTGTAATTAACCATTGTGCTGTTGAAGTTGATACGTTAAATTCATTCATTAACGGAGGTAATGCAACGTTAATAATTGTTTGGTTTAAAATAGAAACGAACATGCCGAGAATTAATACAGCTACAACTGCTTTTACGTTCACATTCTCTACAGGCGTAGACATTTGTTTTTTCGGCACTTCTTTTTCTTGTTTTACTTCTTCTTGCTTTCCTGTTTCTAACTCAACTACATTAGAAATTTCCGATTCTTGCTTTCGTTCAATTTCTTTCTCTTCTGTTTCAACTTTACTTATTTCTATTTTACTTACGGCTGGGACTTGTTCTTCTCCCATTTTCGTTTTTTTCTTTCGTAAAAGACGATTTACAAGGAAGAAGACGATTATACAAAATAGTGCATATCCTGCAATTACAATTGAGGACATCTCATCTCCCCCTTACTTATGAATACGAACTGTCACATTCATGCCAGGAACAATATTTACTGATTTGCTATGATCTAAAGAAATTTTAACTGGTACTACTTGTGTTACTTTCGTATAGTTCGCTGTTGCGTTGCTTGATGGCAACATAGAGAATGTATTCGCTGTTGTTAAGCCAACTTGTTCTACTTTTCCTGTTAACGTTGTATCTGGGTATGCATCTACATACACATCTACATCTTGACCTTTTTGAACATCATCAACATCTGTTTCTTCAATGTTTGCTGTTACCCATAAATTGTTCATATCGAATGCGTAAGCAATCGGGCTACCAGCTCCAACGAAAGCATTTGTTGTTGCGTTTGATTGTACAACCGTTGCATTTTGTGGAATGGTTACATCTACTGTTTGTTCTCCATTAGCTGCCGCTACAGTAACAGTGCCTAGTTTATCGTTCTCATTATAATTTTTTCCTACTTCAGCTTTCCAGTCAGTTAGTTTACCTGCCACTGGTGAAGCAACCGGAATTACCTTCCCATCAATCTTTGCATTGTCTGTTTTTAAGTAATTTTCCGTTTGGTTGTAATAGTAATAACCGCCAATACCGCCGCCAACTAGTACAATTAATGTGATAATGTTGATAATTACCATTCTTCGAAACTGATTCATTGCATTCCTCTCCTTATATCGCATATAATTTTTTTCTAAACTATTTATGTCCTTATTGTTTAGATTGTTTAATTGTTAATTATATTAACCTTTTAACAAAAAAATCACACCATCTGCAGCGTAAATCGAAATTTATCTACCTGCGAGCGGTGCTGATTTCTGAAGGACTATCGTTTATAATTATAAATAATTATTTTGAATCTACAACCGACAATTTACGTATGAAATGTCGCTTAAACAACAATATAATACCAATATGTTGTTTAAGTATAGAAAATTAAACGAGGAGAAGAAAAATGTCTATTAAAAATACAAATGATCCACGTGTAAAGCGAACGAGACAACTCATTCAGGATGCTTTTGTCGCTTTAGTAGGCGAAAAAGGCTTTGAAAATGTAACTGTGCAACATATCGCAGAACGCGCTCCTGTAAATCGCGCTACATTTTATAGCCATTACCATGATAAATATGACCTATTAGACAAAAGTATTGAAGAAATGTTAGAGAAGCTAGCAGAAGTAATTAAACCGAAAAATAGAAATAAAGAAGATTTTCAACTTACATTTGATTCACCTCACCCTACATTTTTAGCTTTATTCGAACATATCGCAGAAAATGTAAACTTTTATAACGTTATGCTTGGGGATAAAGCTGCCGGAAACTACTCTTATAAAATGATGAAAACAATACAAGTGCATTTAACATTAAGCTTGTCTATTTCACAACCAGATGATGAAGATCTTATGGTTCCTCGTGATATTTTGATTAGTTATGTTACAGGGGCTCACATCGGAATGATTATGTCATGGTTAAAAAGAGGAATGATATATACTCCGCATTTTATGGCGATGCAATTAACTCGTTTAATTATTTTAGGCGCTCATACTGCAGCAGGATTAGAACGGCCTTTTTAAAACATAAAAAAGCGAAGGAGAATCTCCTTCGCTTTTTCTATTAATTAAATGTAATGTTATGTACAGCCTCTTTATCAAGACGTTTAATAACTTCTACAATTAACTTCACTGCATTTTCATAATCATCACGGTGTAACATTGCCGCATGAGAATGGATATAGCGCGTTGCAATTGTAATTGCCATAGAAGGAATACCATTTACAGCAATGTGAATCGCACCCGCATCCGTTCCTCCGCCCGCTACTGAATCATATTGATACGGGATTTGTAATTCATCAGCAACATCAACTACGAAATCACGTAAACCTGTATGTCCAATAACAGAAGCATCATATAAAATGATTTGTGGTCCATCGCCCATTTTACTTTGCGCTTCTTTTGACGTTACACCCGGTGTATCTCCAGCGATACCAACATCTACTGCGAACGCGATATCTGGTTTAATATAATTCGCAGATGTTTTTGCGCCACGAAGACCAACTTCTTCTTGTACAGTTCCAACGCCGTATACAACGTTTGGATGCTTTTCATCTTTTAATTGTTTTAATACGTCAATTGCAATTGCACAACCAATTCGGTTATCCCATGCTTTTGCAAGTAACATTTTTTCATTCTTCATCACTTGGAATTCAAAGTAAGGTACAACTTGATCTCCTGGTCGTACGCCCCACTCCATTGCTTCTTCTTGGCTAGAAGCACCGATATCGATGAACATGTCTTTAATTTCAACTGGCTTTTTACGAGCTTCTGGAGGTAAAATGTGCGGTGGTTTTGAACCAATTACACCTGTTACATCTCCTTTACGCGTTACAATCGTCACGCGTTGCGCAAGCATAACTTGTGACCACCAGCCACCAACCGTTTGGAAGCGAAGGAAACCTTTGTCATCGATTTGTGTAATCATAAATCCAACTTCATCCAAATGACCTGCAACCATAATTTTTGGGCCGTTTTCTTCCCCTACTTTTTTTGCAACTAAACTCCCTAAATTATCAGTAGAAAGTTCGTCCGCAAACGGCTCGATATATTTCTTCATTACTTCACGTGGTTCACGTTCGTTACCAGCAATACCACGTGCGTCCGTTAATTCTTTTAGCATTGTCAATGTCGCGTCTAATTTTGTCATTGCCAACACCCTCCTTTTTCTTCAGTCAATTCATTATACAATAATTAAATTGAAATATTCAAAAATTAAATTAGTATCCTTGTGTTTGACGCTGATGATTTACTTCATTTTTATCTAAATATGCTTTTTCAATCTCTTCTTGCTCAAATTCAAGTGCTTGTCCAAGTCGAAGATAGCTCGTAAATAATTCAATATAGTTTGTAATAGATGGTTGATCTGTAAAACGAATTACTTTCGCATATGTGTCTAAGAAAATTTCCACTTGTGTTTTATTCGTTTGTGCACATTTATAGAATAGGAAGTTTTTATCAATACCTAAATCAATTCCGATTGATAAAATAAAATGCAAACCATCTACGTATTCTTCTAATATTACTTCACGTTCCGAAGCTGGTTTGTTGCTCCAATATTTAAAACAACGTGTTTCATTTGCAAGTTCTCCAATTTCTACAAGAAGAGCTAACATTTTTTCTTTTAACAATTTTTTCGGTTGTAAGTCATGTTCTTTTGCAATACGGTCATCTAATTCTTTTTGTAATTTAAATAGTTGTAGTAAGTCCATTCTATTGTCCTCCTCCAACATCGCATTTTACGCAACAATGTTGTTTCATCTCAAAGTTCATTATTATGTTTCAGTTCTTATGAATAAGTCAGCTATCTAACTCTTTATAAAATAGCTTGTCCTTAATTTACAAATACGTTTCAGTCATCGCTCTTAAATTGTTCATCTGATGAAAGTTCCATATCATCTTTCCATTATAGCAGTGTCGTTTCGGCTAGGAAAGATACTCTTCTTTCCAAACGAGCAGAATTGAAAAAAGCCAGGAGTATTCTCCTGACTTCATATGTATATTCTTCTATACTGCTATAACTTTTATATTGATTTTGTCATATTGATAACGACATAGTCGTTAATCTTTAGAATTTCTTTCACTTCTAACTTCTATTTGAATACAAATAAAAAAACCTTAGAAGAAAATTCTTCTAAGGTTTCAACTAATTAATTAGTTAATGTTGTTTTTTGCAACTGTTGCTAATTCAGCGAAAGCTTTTTCGTCATGAACAGCTAAGTCAGCAAGCATCTTGCGGTTAACTTCGATGCCAGCATTTTTAAGACCGTGCATTAAGCGGCTGTAAGAAAGACCATTCATACGAGCTGCTGCGTTGATACGTGTAATCCATAATTTACGGAAGTCACGTTTCTTTTGACGGCGGTCACGGAATGCATACATTAGAGATTTCATAACCTGTTGGTTAGCAACCTTGAATAATGTATTTTTTGAACCGTAGTAACCTTTTGCTAATTTAATTACTTTTTTACGACGTTGACGAGTAACTGTACCACCTTTTACTCTTGGCATAATATTACCTCCTAATTGTTCTATATATCAGCCGAACTTATTTTAAGTTGTCAAGCATTTGACGAATGCGTTTGAAGTCACCAGCGCTTACTACACCAGCTTTACGTAGTTTACGTTTAGCTTTTGTAGATTTGTTAGCGAATAAATGGCTTGTGTAAGCGTGAGAACGTTTCAGTTTACCTGATCCAGTCTTTTTGAAACGCTTTGCAGCGCCGCGATGAGTTTTTTGTTTAGGCATAGGTATTTCCTCCTCTATCTATTACTTATCGTTTTTCGGTGCTAAAACTAAGAACATACTGCGTCCTTCCATTTTAGGCTTAGATTCAACTGTACTAACTTCAGCACAAGCTTCTGAGAAGCGATCTAAAACACGTTGACCGATTTCTTTATGAGTAATGGCACGTCCTTTAAAGCGAATTGACGCTTTAACCTTGTCGCCTTTCTCTAAAAACTTGATAGCATTACGAAGTTTTGTGTTAAAGTCGTGTTCATCAATTGTTGGACTTAAACGAACTTCTTTCATGCTAATTACTTTTTGATTTTTGCGCTGCTCTTTTTCTTTCTTCTGTTGCTCAAAGCGGAATTTACCGTAGTCCATAATGCGGCATACTGGCGGTTTCGCATTTGGAGCAACTAATACTAAATCAAGATTAAGATTTGCAGCTAAGTCTAAAGCGTCATTACGAGACTTGATTCCAAGTTGATCGCCATTTGCGCCAACTAAACGTACTTCACGTGCACGAATTTGCTCGTTAATCATCATATCCTTGCTAATAGTAAGCCACCTCCAAGGTTTTCTCTGAACATATTTTGTAGTCATAGAACCCGAACAAAAAAAGTGCGGGCATACGACACCCACACTTGTAAAATCTTAAGTAAGAAATACATTTACCTGTTAACTGCGAATGCGTCCATCAGGTGAGAAGCGGGTGCTTCTACTTGTTCCACAAAACAATATTCTATTATCCTTGATGAGTTTATCATAGGACATGACGTCTGTCAAGAAGACGCGATGTGTTTTACTAACAACAAGAAATATTGTAACAAACAACTAACATACTTGCAATACTTTTTTATGATAAGTGTCACATGGTTATTTTTTCTAATTTCTCTCGAATATATTACATAAAAAAGCCGCGGTATACCGCGGCTTTTTCTTATCGTTTTCCTTCTACTTTAATCATGTCAACAAAAGCATCTAATGCGATTGTTTCTGATTTTTGTTCACCATATTTACGTACGTTTACGCCGTTTTCAGTTACTTCATTGTCACCTACTACAAGCATGTACGGAATTTTTTGCATTTGTGCTTCACGGATTTTGTAACCGATCTTCTCTTCACGAGTGTCTAATTCAACACGGATACCAGCACGACGCAATTCGTCTTGTACTTTTTTCGCATAGTCTAAATGTACTTGCGGAGAAACTGGAATTACTTGTACTTGAACTGGAGCTAACCATGTTGGGAATGCACCTTTGTATTCTTCAATTAAGAAGGCTACAAAACGTTCCATAGTTGATACAACACCACGGTGAATTACAACTGGACGATGTTGTTTACCGTCTTCACCAACGTATGATAATTCAAAGCGTTCTGGAAGTAAGAAGTCTAATTGTACAGTTGAAAGTGTTTCGTCTTTTCCAAGAGCAGTACGAACTTGAACATCAAGTTTTGGACCGTAGAATGCCGCTTCACCTTCAGCTTCATAGTAATCAAGACCCATTTCATCCATAGCTTCTTTTAACATACCTTGTGCTTTTTCCCACATCTCATCATCCGCATAATACTTTTTAGTATCTGCTGGGTCGCGGTAAGATAGACGGAATGAGTAGTTCTCTAAACCGAAATCTTTGTACACTTCTAGAGTTAAGTTTACAACACGTTTTAACTCTTCTTTAATTTGATCTGGACGAACGAAAATGTGCGCATCGTTTAAAGTCATTCCGCGTACACGTTGTAATCCAGATAACGCACCTGACATTTCATAACGGTGCATTGTTCCAAGTTCTGCAATACGGATTGGTAATTCACGGTAGCTGTGAATATCATTTTTATAAACCATCATATGATGAGGACAGTTCATTGGACGAAGAACTAATTCTTCGTTATCCATTTCCATTGATGGGAACATGCCATCACGGTAGTGGTTCCAGTGACCAGAAGTTTCATAAAGCTCTCTGCTTCCTAGTACTGGAGTATATACGTGATCATAGCCTAAGCTTGCTTCTTTATCAACGATGTAACGCTCGATAATGCGGCGGATTGTTGCACCTTTTGGTAACCAAAGTGGTAAACCTTGTCCTACTTTTTGGCTATTAGTAAATAGTTTTAATTCTTTACCTAATTTACGGTGATCGCGCTCTTTCGCTTCTTCAAGCATACGTAAGTGCTCATCTAATTCTGCTTTCTTAACGAATGCAGTACCGTAAATACGTTGTAGCATTTTATTATTGCTATCACCGCGCCAGTAAGCACCTGCAACGCTTAATAATTTAAACACTTTAATTTTCCCTGTAGATGGAAGGTGAACACCACGACAAAGGTCGAAGAATTCGCCTTGCTCATAGATTGAAATAACTGCATCTTCTGGAAGATCGTTAATTAAATCTAATTTTAACTCATCGCCGATTTCTTCAAAGCGACGAATTGCTTCTGCACGTGGTACTTCATGACGAACGATTTCTAAGTTCTCGTTCACGATTTTTTGCATTTCTTTTTCGATTTTCTTGAAGTCTTCAACTGTAATTGCTTCTTCCATATCAATATCGTAGTAGAAGCCATTTTCAATTACTGGACCAATGCCAAGCTCAACCTTAACATCTTTATATAAACGTTTTAACGCTTGTGCTAAAAGGTGGGCTGTTGAATGGCGTAAAATATATAGGCCATCTTCAGAATCTAATGTAATGATAGAAACTGCACCATCTTCTTCGATTGGTGTAACAAGATCGATCATCTCATCGTTTAATTTTCCAGCTACAGCTTTTTTCTTTAAGCCTGGGCTAATAGAAGCTGCGATTTCTTCAGTTGTTACGCCTTTTGGAAACTCCTTCACAGCTCCATCAGGGAAAGTAATTTTAACTACATCTGCCATCACTGGTCACTCCTCTTTTTCTCAAAATAAAAAACACTCACCCCGTAAAAAGGGACGAGTGTTGAATTCGTGGTTCCACCCTTGTTCCAATTAACATAATTGTTAATTGCTCAAGTTCAACATAACGGTGTTGTCCGTTAGCAATTACTAGAAAAACCGTTCACTGCTAAAGTTTAGAGGTGGTAAGTAATAATCCCGTACTAGGAAGCTCACACCCTAAGGCTTCCCTCTCTGAAAATCGTAGATAACTACTCATGTCCTCATCATGACATTTCAATATATTTCATTTATGTAGGTAATTATATGCTCAAAAACTTAGAAAATCAAGGGCGTTACCTTTATTTTTTAAATTTTTCACATTGCGCTCAAAATCATGTAATCCATGTAATTGGACCCGTTCTTGGAACACATTTCGCAAAGTAATAATCATATTATGGTCTTGTTCTTTCGTATATAAATAAATCTTTTTAGGCGAAATAGAAAGAAGCGGCGCAATTACTTTCGTATCAATATATACATCATTTTGCTTTAATAATTCCTCATCTATATATTGGACCAACTTCTCCTGTTTTAAACGTCTACCTTTATCATCATAAAAGATAAAGCTTTCATCAAAAATAAGATGCACGCAAGACAAACGTGATTTACGGCTACTTACTTGTTGCCGAAGCGTCTCAATGAACATTTGGTATTCTTGCTCCATCTTATATTCATCAATTGCCACTTCCGCAAGTTTAGCCACCATTTCCCTATATGTACGAAGACGAAAACGGATATATGATGAAAACGAGAATGAGAGCGGATCACAAAGCCAATTATTTAAAGAAGACTTAATATATGACTCAAATGCGTTACGCGTTAAATCCTGAGCTACACCTTTTCTTCTTCCCTTTAAAATCTCATGTGCCATATGCAATATTTGATGACACTCTTCTTGTTCTTCATAAAAAAACTTTTCTTTTAAAATCGTATAAATCCACTCATTTTGTTTCACATTCACAATGAAATACACCATTACTGGCAATAAGATTTTTTCAATATAATTCGATTCACGTACTGGTATGTGAATCACCACTTTTTGTTCCTGTAAATACACACTCGTTTCCTTATATAACACTTCCGCTCTTTTCAGCAATTGTCTATATACGTGCATAGCATCATTTTTTTCTTCGAAGCAAATTTCAATCACTTTTGTCCCCCCTTTTATCCCCGCTCTAAAGGACTGTATCTATACGTTACAAATCCTATAAGAGTCCGTCCCGCGTGAAGTTCACTCTTAGTAGAATCACATTTCCTATCGTTAGAAAATCCACTCAATATGGCTTGCTAATTTTATATATATTAAGGGAGGGAGAAAAAAATGATACAAGCTACTATGAATTTTTATTGTATACTTTACTTATCAATAAAAGGGGGTATCTGAATGTTTGAATATAAATTCGTAAAAGTCGAATTACATTGGGGGTTCACTCGCTCAAAACCAGCTGAAGACTACCAAGAAATTATTCAAGAACATGCTAGAGATGGCTGGAGGTTCGTACAGATTGTTGCCCCTACGATTGGCAGTTCTGGACAACCTGAATATTTCGACCTCATATTTGAAAAGAAAATATCACTATAATACAAAAGAGCAAGCTTCTCAGCTTGCTCTTTTACTTATGACGACGGTTTTTCCCACCAATTGGAATTGGTTTCGCTAAATATTTAATTCGTTCCATAATACGTGCTGCCTTCATTTCTTCAGCCTCACCACGCTGCGTATACGTTAAATGGTGTTCCAGTTGTTTAAAATCAAAATTAGACGTAAAGAACGTCGGTAAGTTTTCTAACATACGGAATTGCAAGATTGCACCAAGCACATCGTCACGCACAAAGCTTGACATCGCTTCTGCCCCGATATCGTCTAACATTAAAACTTGTACGCGTTTAACCGCATCAATCTTTTCACCAATCGAATTATCTTGAATTGAACTTTTAATTTCACGTAAAAATTCCGGGAAGTATACGAGCATCGAACTTATTTTCTTTCGAGCAAGCTCGTTCGCTATTGCTCCTAAAAGGTACGTTTTTCCTACACCAAATTTACCGTACAAATATAAACCTTGTGCTTTTTTACCTGGTTCATATGTACTTAAAAATTCATTCGCTGCACCAATTGCATCGATACGTGCATTTAAATCAGAAGGGTCTAAGTTTTCCATAGTTGCCTGCAAAATATCCGTTGGCATATATACACTTTGAACGAGTTTTTCATATTTCTTTCTCTCGTCATGCGCTACTTTTCTAACGCAGCGATCGTATTGAATATCAATCATCTTCCCTTGAATAACAAGCTTTGGCTCATAACCTTGCAGCATATTTTTACATGCACCTAAATCCGGACAATCCACGCAACCTACACTTTGTCCAATATATTCATATAACTTCACAAGACTGCGCTCAATCATAGAAGTCGTTACTTCACCCTTATGTTCGTCTATAAATTCTTTCACACGCGGATGCGCCATTACTTCTGCCTTTAATACTTCATATCTATTTTTAAAGTTTTCATTTTCCATTAATTTTGCAAACGAATTTTGAATATGCTCCATTTTCTCACCTCAAAGAGCGTTCATTCTCTTCTATTAATCACGCTTATATTTTTTTAACACTTCTTCTAGTCGTTTTCTTTCATCTTCTAGCGTACTTGCATTTTTTTCTACACTTATATCTTTCTTCTCTGTTTCTTTCTCTTGTTCTTTCGGCTCTTCTTCCTTAAGCCAATCTGGCACCATTTCTTTCCGCACCGTTTTCTTCGCCGTACGGCCTTTTTTCTTCGTCTCAGCCCACTCTTGATATTGACGGTTCTCTTCTTTCGCTAACGCCATCGCGTCCGCTACTGTACCGACCTTTTTACGTGCCCAATGCCCAGCAATCTTCTCGACATACGTTTTCGCAAGTTTCATATCTGAGCGTAGCATAACGTAATAAATAAGTACATTCACAACTCCTGGTGTCAATTTTTGATTAATCATGACATCTTCAACGATCTGCAAGTCCGCTTTCGTTGCCTCTGCACCACCAGAAATCTCTTTCAATAGTTGTTTTGGCGAGATTTCCTCTAGCTGCTTTATTAGCATCTCCTCTTGCGATGAAGGCTCTTTCTCTTTCATCGTACGTGCAGCATGAGGCTGTACTCTTTCACTTAATACCGGTAATGCTTGACCATTTTCAAATTGATACCAATCGCGCGCTCCTTTTCTAAGCCTTTCCGTATCAATTGTTTGCATCTCTGTCACTGCACCAAGAACGATATTTTGCATCGATAACACATCTACACCATACACGTAAGCAAGTGTTATAACGCAGTCTCTCACTTGATCTGTAATCTCCTTTTTAGGAACAAGAGCGGACAATCCATCTACAAATAAAGAGAAATCAAAGAAATCATTCCAAACTTTCGGAGCGTCTCCCTTCTCGTTACTTGGCATAGTTGTCGTTTTTGGAATACGAAGGTCTTCTTGCGCATGCTCAAGCTGTCCTGGATTAAACGAACCAAACACATCATTGAAAGAACGCGTAACATTTTCATAAGAAGCAAAATCAAATTCTTCTTCTAAGAAATATTGCTTTACTTGATTATATTTTGTCCGGCTCAATCGATTGTATAAAAAGATACTTAAAACAATATCATCAAAAAACTGCTTCGGAGATAAAGGTGGTTGCAACTCATATATGAACATTCGAATATCTTTTTCTTTCTTAATATATACCTTCAATAGCCCAATTGCCTCTAACTTTACTCGTTCTTCATATATTTCAGGAAGTTGCATTTGCATAGTCACCATAAGGAAATGATGCGTATTCTCTTTTCCAAATACACGATCTTGCTCTAGCTCTCCCCATAGTGTCATGTATAAGCTAAAAGCTCTACTACCTATTAACGGCTGATACAACATCGTTAACACTTTTCGGTCGTAATTGTGCAGTAGCCCTTTCGCACTTACTTTATAACGATCAATCGGCACTAGCTCCATCCATGACTGTTTTTCCATTCTTGCTTTCCCTTTCTCTCATCCAATCTATCCTCTACTTCATTCGTTCTATCTTCATTATATAAATTCTTAGTGAAAAAGAGCTATTAGCTTGCGCTTCTAGCTCTCTTATCCTATTACTTACGGTATGTAAAGAGAATAAAATACAACTTCTACTCTCTTTCTTTTTGCAGTATATCTTTTAATTCTTCAATAAATACATTTAAATCTTTAAATTGACGATATACAGAAGCAAAACGTACGTAAGCAACATCATCAATATCGCGAAGTTCTTCCATGACAATTTCACCAATCATATCACTTTTCACTTCTGATATACCTAAATTACGCAGTTCACGTTCCACGCTTTGTGTTACTTCTTCTAATTGTCTTAAAGATACTGGTCTTTTTTCACACGCTTTAATTAAACCACGTAAAATCTTTTCTTTATTAAACTCTTCTCGTGTGGCTTCTTTTTTTACAACGATAAGAGGTGACTCTTCTACCCTTTCAAAGGTCGTAAAGCGACTTAAGCAGCTTTCACACTCTCTCCTTCTTCGAATAGAGCGCCCCTCGTCTACCGGACGCGAATCTAACACTCTTGTACCATTATGAGAACAGGATGGACAACGCAATACATTCACTCCTTTACACTATACTCTTTATTTTTCTCTACTCACTTCACCTAAAATATATATACAATATTATATAACTCATTCTAACTCTCTTACCACTTTAAGTTTCAGCGCATCACTTTATCATCTCATCCTTAAAAATAAGATGGTATATAGAGCACTACCTCATTTGCAAGAATCCAATTTATTCAACTAACGAGTACGTTATATTTTTCCTTTTTTATAAACTAAAAAAGAGGTGCATTATACACCTCTTTACATTTTAAATCAATTATGTTCTTTTTTAAAGAGCTTTTGTTTCTCTCTGCTTAATTTCGAAGCTACCAGTGCCTCGAGGAAGCTCGATGCTCTCACGCGTTTTCGCGTTTAAACCTTCTGCAATATATTCTGCTGCAACATTTGGATCAATACGATCCCCACAAGTATAAACATCAATACTCGCGTAACCGTGCTCCGGAAAGCTATGAATTGTTAAATGTGATTCTGAGATAATTACTACTCCACTTACACCTTGTGGTGCAAATTTATGGAAAGCAACCTCACGCACTTCAGCACCAGCTCTTAGTGCTGCATCCACAAATAATTGTTCAATATACGGCATGTCATTAAGCTTGTCGAAATCGCAATCCCAAAGTTCAGCGATCACGTGACGACCCATCGTATCCATAGTATCCATTCTACAGTTCCCCCTTGTAAATTTATTCTAACTGTTCGAATTGAAAACTAATTTGCAATTTGGCTTGCTCCACTACCACGGGGGAAAGTTAGTCCAGAGAGGTCCTAACCCTTTAAGTAGTGACTACGTACCTCAGCTCTTAAGTTTACGAGTGTTAGTATACTTTGTTTATTTTCATTTTGCAACAACAGTTTTTTCGATTTTCTGTCATATTTTCCTCTTTACTTTTCCCTAAAAAAAATAAACGATTCACAAATGCAGTAATCACAACGTTTCGTGGTATGTCCACTTTTTAAAATATACTTATATAATTTTTTCCTTTTCAGAAAAAATTAAAAAAAGAGGGCAAATATTGCCTTGCCCTCTCCTCCCTTATTCACTTAAATGTGTTGCACATTTTCTTGTTTCGCTAACTCTTCAACAACTAACGTTACAAGATCTACAACACGACGAGAATAGCCCCACTCGTTATCATACCAAGCAAGTACTTTCACTTTACGATCACCCATTACCATTGTAGATAAACCATCGATAATAGCTGAATGTGTATTTGTATTAAAGTCGATAGATACTAAAGGCTCTTCGCTGAATTCTACAATACCTTTTAAAGCACCGTTTGCAACAGTTTTGAATGCATCGTTAATAGCTTCTACTGTCACATCGCGTTTTACATCTACTACCAAGTCAACAAGAGACACGTTTGGTGTTGGTACACGAAGTGCCATACCATGAAGTTTTCCGTTTAAATGTGGAAGAACTTTTGCTAGCGCTTTCGCAGCACCTGTCGTTGTCGGAATGATTGATTGTCCGCAAGCACGTGCTCTTCTTAAATCTTTATGTGGGTTATCAATATTTTTTTGGTCATTTGTATAAGCGTGAACCGTCGTCATTAAACCGTTCTCAATTCCAAACTGCTCATCTAACACCTTCACAACAGGCGCTAAACAATTTGTTGTACAAGATGCATTTGAAATAACAGTATGTTTTGTAATATCTAATTGGTCTTCGTTCACACCAACTACAATTGTTACATCTTCATTTTTACCAGGCGCTGTTAAAATAACTTTTTTCGCTCCAGCTTCAACGTGAAGAATTGCTTTTTCTTTTGAATTAAATTTACCAGTTGCTTCAATTACAACTTCAACACCTAAATCTGTCCAAGGCAATTCCTTTGGATCGCGGTTGTTTAAAAGGCGAATCATTTTTCCATCAACTAATAAGTGATCTTCAAATGCTTCTACTGTTCCGTCAAACTTGCCATGAACTGTATCATATTTAATTAAGTGTGCTAACGTTTCAGATGGATAGCTTGCATTGATTGCTACAATTTCGAATGCGCTTTCTTTTATTGCTTGACGAAATACCATTCTCCCAATACGTCCAAATCCATTAATTGCCACACGAGTCATAATATGTTACCCCCTTGAATGCGTTATACTATTTATCTCCAATCCCAATAATAGTATAACACAAAAAGGAGATATGTCACTAATCATTTTCATTAATTTCACAATTTTTTAGTCAATAATGTTCCACTTCCTTAAAATTACCTGCAATTGTGTTTTCGTTCCCATAATTGTGCCATCATTATTTATCACTTCATCTGCATTTTTCACTTTTTCTTCTAACGGCATTTGAGATTGAATACGAGCTGTTGCTTCTTCTTCTGAAAAGTTATTTCGTTTCATCAAACGTTCTAATTGCGTATGCGGCTTAACCGCTACAACTAAAATGCGGTCAACGAGACTTGTTAATTTGCTTTCAAATAAGAGAGGAATATCTAACACAACCGCTTGCATACCTTCTTTTATGTACATTTCCTTTTGCCTATTCATTTCCTCACGTACTGCAGGATGAACAATTTTATTTAACTGCAATCGTTTTTCTTCATTATAGAAAACGACACTTCCTAGTTTTGGACGATCTAGTTCTCCATCTTCTTGTAACACTTCCGTTCCAAATACTTCTACTATTTTGTTATATGCTGGTTTTCCTCGCTCTACAACTTCTCGTGCAATAATATCTGCATCAATTACTGGTATACTCAGTTCACGAAACATTTGAGATACTGTACTTTTTCCGCTTGCAATGCCTCCTGTTAATCCAATTACTACTGTCATCATAATCCTCCTCATAATAAAAGGCGCGAAACTAATGTTCCACGCCCATACTTACATTTTCCAAATTCCAATAATAATGAGTAATACTCCAGGCAGGAATGTAAATTTTTGTAACCACTTCATATTCGATAAAACCGTTCCAAGTTTCATTCCAATAAATAAAAACAAAGAACTCATAATTGCAACTAATATCGCCATCATAGCGGGTGTATACCCTAATAAAGATGCACCAATTCCGGCACCAAATGAGTCTACAGAAAGAGCGATACCAAGAAGCAATGCTTCTCCTGCAGAAATGGTGCCTGATTTATCAAAATCTGCTACAGTCGGTTTCCGTAAAATTTGAATCACTAGCCCTAGCGAGGCAATCTCTAATTTCCAGACCTTCTCCTCTTGCTTCGGTTCTTCTTTTTTCTCACTTCGAAAAAATTGATATAATACCCAAATCCCTATTCCAATAAGAACGAGCCCACCGATACGCGTTGCGATAACAGGTGAAAATACTTTCGCGATCATATGTCCAATTCCCATTGAAACAAGCATAACAGCCGCTGAACACATTCCGATAATTATAATTGATCTTAGTGAAATTCTTACGCTTCTTAAACCATATGTTAGCCCTACACTACAGCTATCCAAGCTTAATGTAAAAGCTAATAAAATAAGAGATAAATAAAGGTACATCGGTAAGCTCCTCCCTTATACATAGCTCTGCTGTATGTATATGACAAATGCCTATCCGATGTTATCTCTTTTCTATATTCTAGGCTGACAAATTGGGCAGTAATGCGTTCCTCGCCCGCCAACAACTGTTTTTTCTAATATCGTACCGCAAGTTACACACGGTTCTCCTTTTTTTCCGTATACATTTAGGAGTTCTTGGAACGAACCAATTTGCCCTTGTGAGTTGATATACGTTCGAATTGTACTTCCGCCACGCTTCACCGCTTCGCTTAGCGTTGTAACGGTAGCCTCATAAATTCGCTCAATTTCTTCTACTGTTAAAGACGACGCTTCTCGTTCAGGATGAATTTGAGAACGGAATAAAACTTCATCTACATATATATTTCCAAGCCCTACTAAAAGACGCTGGTCCAATAGCACAACTTTTATTTTACGATTCGTCTTTTTCAATCTTTCTTGTAAATACTGCGTTGTCAATTCCGCATCAAATGGCTCCGGACCTAAGTCAGCAAGAGGCATTTGGTTCATTTCTTCACCTTTCTTAAAGAGATGCATCGTACCAAATTTTCTCACATCTTTATAATGTAATTCCGTTCCATCTGTAAATAAGAAACGGACGTGCGTATGTTTATCAATCAGCTCATCCTCTTGATGTAGTAAAAACTTACCTTCCATACGCAAATGTGAAACAATAACATAATTTGTTACATATAGAAGCAAAAACTTACCCCTTCGCTTTATATTTTCAATCTTCTCGCCTTTTAGCATTTCTTTAAAAATTTCTGCATCATCTGGTCGTTTCACTATTTTTGGATAAGTAACAATAACATCTTCAATCGTTTTTCCTGTTACAAGATTTTCAAGTGTCCGTCTGACATTTTCAACCTCTGGTAATTCAGGCATTTCATCACTTCCTTATTTTGCGTCGTACCAAGTTGGACCGTAAGAATAATCAACTTTCAGCGGAACTGCGAGTTCAATTGCATGCTCCATTACTTCAGGTACAAGCTTCTCTAATTTTTCAATTTCTTCTTTTGGCGCTTCAAATATCAATTCATCGTGTACTTGCAGAAGAAGACGTGCTTGTAATCCTTCTTCTTCTAAACGATCCGCCATAATAATCATCGCTTTTTTAATAATATCTGCGGCAGTACCTTGAATTGGTGTATTCATCGCTGTACGCTCAGCGAAGCTACGTAAATTGAAATTACGACTCGTAATTTCTGGAATATAACGGCGACGATTTAATAATGTAGCCACATATCCTTTTTGTTTCGCATCTTTTACGATGTCCTCCATGTATTCTTGTACACCAGGGAAACTTTCTAAATACTTTTCAATAAATTCCGCTGCTGCTTTTCTTGTAATTCCTAAGTTTTGTGAAAGACCATAATCACTAATACCATATACAATTCCGAAGTTAACAGCTTTCGCTTGTCGTCTCATATTTGAAGTTACTTCATCTTTTTCAACGCCAAATACATCCATAGCTGTTTTCGTATGAATATCCATATCATGTTGGAATGCTTCAACTAGCCCTTTATCATTTGCAATATGAGCTAATACACGCAGTTCGATTTGTGAATAATCAGCCGCATACATAATCCATCCTTCTTCTGACGGAACAAATGCCTGACGAATCTTTCTTCCTTCTTCTAATCGAATCGGGATATTTTGCAAGTTCGGATCCGTTGAACTTAATCGACCTGTTTGCGTTAACACTTGATTAAAGCGAGTATGAATTTTAGATGAATCTTCATGTACAACTTTCAGTAAACCTTCAATGTAAGTTGAATTTAGTTTTCCTAATTGACGATAATGTAAAATATTTGGAATAATTTCATGGTGATTCATAAGCTTATCTAGTACATCAGCTGACGTAGAATAACCTGTTTTCGTCTTTTTAATAACCGGCAAGTTTAAGTTCTCAAACAGAATAACACCAAGCTGCTTCGGTGAATTAATATTAAATTCTGTTCCCGCAAGCTTATAAATTTCCTGTTCCATTTCCTTTAATCTACCCGCAAGTTCTTCTCCCATATTACGAAGACGCTCTGTATCAACTTTTACACCCTTTACTTCCATATCAGCTAATACACGTGCAAGCGGCAATTCTAACTCTGTAAACAGTTCATATTGCTCATTCTTCTTTAACTCTTCAACGAATGTTTGCTTTACATCATATAATACATGCACTTTACGAGCCACATGCTCTGCTACTACCTCTAACTTTGGAACAGCACGCTTCGCACCTTTTCCGTAAACTTCTTCATCAGATTTCACAGCATGCGTTTCTTTCATTTTCGCTACAGTACGGAAGTCTTTATCCGTATCAGCTGAATCAAGTAAATAAGCAGCGATTAATAGATCAAAGTCAATCCCTTGCATATCTATCCCATTCCATTTCAGTGCAACGATTGCACGCTTCGCATCAAATGTATGCTTTCTCATTTCTCCATCTGCAAGCCACTCTTTAAAAGCATCTGACTTAAGAGCAATGTCTGTCTGAATAAAGTAACATCCATTTTCATTTTGAATACCGAAACCTTGAATGTCTGCTTTATGATAGTTATCTTCTTGTACTTCAACGATAAGCGCACTATCTTGCTGAAGCATTTCTTCTGTAACTTCTTCCACAATATCAAATGTAATATCATCTAATTCAGCTGGAGCAGTTTCTTCTGGCGTAACGCCTAATTTATTTAAAAGAGATGTAAATCCTAAACTCTCGAACATTGGAATGACATCACTTGCTTCATATCCTTTATACGCCATATCATCCACATGAACTGTAATCGGCGCATCTGTAATAATAGTTGCAAGATCCTTACTCATAAGAGCTTGTTCTTTATTTTCTTCCAGTTTTTCTTTTAATTTCTTCCCACTTACTTGATCTATATTTTCATACACCGCTTCAACCGTTCCAAACTGTGTTAACAATTTAATTGCCGTTTTTTCACCAACTCCTGGTACACCCGGTATATTATCTGACTGGTCTCCCATTAAACCTTTCATATCAATAATTTGCTTTGGTGATAAGCTGTATTTTTCAAATAAAGCTTCTTTCGTATATTCATCCACTTCTGTAATCCCTTTTCGCGGAATACATACAAGCGTGTTATCAGAAACAAGTTGAAGTAAATCTTTATCTCCTGAAATAACTTTTACACTTGCCCCTTGCTCACTCGCTTCTTTCGCTAACGTTCCCATGATGTCATCCGCTTCATAATTTTCTAATTCATAACGCGGTACATTGAACGCATCCAGCATCTCCCGAATAAACGGGAACTGCTCTGATAATTCAGGTGGAGTCTTTTGACGCCCTCCTTTATACTCACTATACGTTTTATGACGGAACGTTGTTTTGCCTGCATCAAACGCCACTAACATATGAGTTGGCTTTTCTTCCTCTAATATTCTCATTAACATCATTGTAAAACCGTAAATTGCGTTCGTATGTATACCTTTGTCGTTATTTAAAAGCGGTAGTGCAAAGAAAGCACGATACGCGATATTATTACCATCTACTAATACGACCTTTTTTTCCAAAATTAAAACCTCCCCATACAAATTTGAAATGATTTTTTTCACAGAAAAAAACCGTTCCTTTCCTCTCTCTATATTAACATGACTAATAGAGAGAAGAAAAATAACGGCTATTTTCTTTCATATATAAAACAGACTTATATTGGCATAAAGGGAAGTGACGAGAACAGCTTAACTATTCTCGTCCAAAATTACTCCTTGGATGAAGGGGTTTTCATGTATTATATTAACAGAGCTTTATTAATATTTAATTAAGCCATTGTTAATATATTGTAAACATCCTTCATCCTATTTTTCAGTTGCTGATTTCGGTAAAACAACTGTAAACGTTGTCCCTTCTCCAACTTCACTATCTACTGTAATCGTACCTTGATGCGCCTCAACTAAATGCTTTACGATCGACAATCCAAGGCCGGTACCACCAGTATTTCTACTTCTTGCTTTATCCACCCGGTAGAAACGTTCAAAAATACGCGGAATTTCCTCTTTACTAATACCAATTCCAGTATCCGATACTTTTATATAAGCATTATATTTATCTTCCGCTAACTCTACTGAAACAACGCCTCCAGCCGGTGTATATACGATTGCGTTATTAATTAAATTAATAAAGATTTGTTTCAAACGACTTGGATCTCCAATAACAGAGGCA
Organism: Bacillus cereus group sp. BfR-BA-01349; assembly: GCF_022663795.1. NCBI lineage: Bacteria > Bacillati > Bacillota > Bacilli > Caryophanales > Bacillaceae > Bacillus > Bacillus cereus group sp. BfR-BA-01349. Next base: position 110,828 of record NZ_JAKUGE010000003.1, on the reverse strand, counting down.
CGTTTTAATACATTCACTTGTAAAGAGATTTCTTTTTCTCCTGCTTTATTATCAAGCACCATATGAATATCTTCAAGCAGCCCCTTCATGTCAACGGTTCCCATATTTAATTTAAATCCTTGTTGTTCGATCTTCGACAAATCTAATAAATCTTCAATTAATCCTTGCATGCGCTCACTTTCTTTTAAAATAATGTGCAAGAAATGTTCGCAGAATTTTTTATTATCCATCGCTCCGTCTAAGAGTGTTTCTGAAAAACCTTTAATAGAAGTAATCGGTGTCTTTAATTCATGAGAAACATTCGCTAAAAAGTCTTTTCTCATTTGTTCTAATTTCTTTAACTCTGTTATGTCATGGAATACGAGAACAATCCCTTTCCATTCATGGTTTGTCCCGATAATAGGCGCTCCATATACTTCGAAATGCTTCCGTTCAATTCCAAGTGGTAATAACATTTGTTTACGCACTTTCACTTCTGTCATAAAGATTTCTTCTACAAGCTCAATAATTTCTGTATGATGAAACGATTCATAATATAAGCGATCTAAATATTCTTCATCTGTTACGTGGAAAGTTTCCTTATAAGAGCGGTTTACAAGGTTTATATATCCTCGGCTATCAATTAAAATCATTCCGCTTCCCATATTTTCAATTAACGTATGCAGACGATCTTGCTGCATTTCTTGTTCAAGTGTCATCTCTTGTAAATTTCGTGCTAAAATATTAATCGCTTTACTCAGCATTCCTGTTTCATCCGAATGACTTTCGTATGCACGTGCTTTATAATTACCCTTTGCCAATTCAATTGCAACTTTCGTAACCGATTCAATTGGCCTAATATATTGCCCTGTAATTTTCATACCTAAAAATACAACTACGAGACAAGCAATGACAAATCCGATAATTAATAATCCCCACGTTTTTTGATGTACGTCTCTTAAAGGATCAATTATACTTTTCACCAAAATGTATCCTTGTTTTCCTTCTACATCTTGAACGAACACCGCATGATAAAATTCATTCTTTCGATCCGTTTCTTTCGTAATTACTTTACTTCGTTGTTTTGCCACTTCCGAAGAAAGTTCTTTAATCGTCTCTGGACTAAATGCCAATTCTTGTCCTTTTCTATATTGAACTTTCTTTTTTTCATCCAAAAATACGATAGAAGCTGGTATTTTTTCTTCTAACTTTTCAAATACGTATGGATTTTTTAAGACATTATTAAAACCTTGCTCTTCTGCTAACGTCGCAACATACTCCGTCTCTTTTACCATTCTCTCTTTAGCATGATCTATATAGTAGTTTTCAAACACAGTTTCTAGTAATAAACCTAGTCCAACTAAAATAAATACAATAAGAGAAACAAATGTAAAAAGAAGCCTGGAACGAAATTTATTCATTCCCTTTTGGCTCCTCTAATTTATATCCTAAACCACGTATCGTTTTAATGTACGTCGGTTTTTTCGTATTTTGTTCAATTTTATCGCGCAAATGGCTAATATGAACATCAACAATTCGTGTATCACCAGCAAAATCATAATTCCATACAGCACTTAATAATTGATCACGTGTCAACACGCGACTTTTATTTTTCGCAAGATACACAAGTAGTTCAAATTCTTTTGGTGTTAATTCAAGCTTTCTTCCTTGGAAATAAGCCTCATAAAACTCTGGTAAAATTTTAAGTTCTGCAATTGTGATGCTATCTTCATCTGGCGCTTCTGCAACTTGTTCTTCTTGTTGTAATTTCGTGCGGCGCAAAATTGCCTTCACACGAGCAACAACTTCTCTTGGACTAAATGGTTTCGTCATATAATCATCTGCCCCAAGTTCAAGGCCTAGCACCTTATCAAACTCATCATCTTTTGCCGTTAACATTAAAATCGGCGTCATAACGCGCTGCAATCGTAATTCTTTACACACTTCCATACCATCCATTTTCGGAAGCATTAAATCTAATATAATTAAATCTGGGCGTTCTGTTGTCGCTTTTTGAAGCGCCATTTCTCCATCCATCGCTGTTATAACTTCAAACCCAGCTTGTTGTAAATTAAATTCGATTAAAGTTAAGATAAATTCCTCATCATCAACTACTAAAATACGATTGTTCATTCTTTTCCTCCAAGTTATAGACTTGAAACCTTCTTCATCCTAGTATTTTCCCCGTTATTCTCATCATACTAGAAAACAAGGTCCCTCTCAATATAATTGTCTATTCATGGAGATCGTTTGTGTAGAATTGAGAAAATAGACTTAATTACGCTTCACCTGCAACTACACAGGATTTTGCCAAATTTTATAGATTGCTCTCTCTTCGTTAAAGCTCACTTCCGTATGAACTATAAAGTGAAACTTTAATCAGTGGGGGGTGTTCATTCCCCACTGATTATTAGTTGAATCAATCGGGCTTTTACGGGCAGTTGATTCCCCACCTAACTTCTTTGCTTTCGCTGAATTTTGAGGTGGGATCTTACTGCCCGTTAATGCGGGATAAAATCTTGATTTTGCGCTAAGAACAACGAAAGAGCATATGCTATTTTATCATCTGTTGTTTCATATCCATCAAATACTCTCCCGTACATTTCATTCACAAACCCGTCTGCCCACACTTCAGCTTCTCTTACCGTTTCAAAGATCACTCTTCTCTTTTCCACCTCACCTAAAAAACCACTCCTTTAATTGACTTCAATTACCGATAATTATATTATTAATCTTAATATATAAATTAATAATATCTGGAGGTCTATTATGCGACTAATACTATCCATTCTATCTTTAGCAGTCACATGTATCCTTGCTTTTAACGCTCCTAGCTGGGATACGATTAAAACGGGTTGCTCAGAATTTGCTGAAGGGTTCAAAGAAGGGTTTTTCAACTAAAAATAGCGCTAGCATCCCTATTAAAGGTATGCTAGCGCTATTTTTAGTTTCATCTTTTAAAAGTTATCTAATGCTTTTTCCATAATGGAAACAGATTTATAAGGTGGCGTTACTGTTAATGAACCCTTTACAACAGTTTCTCCTTTTTCATCATGAGCAGATACAAGCATATCAATTGTATGTTCCTCCTCAGAAACAGCCACAACTTCAAAGTGGATTTGTAACGTTTCATAATGGTGAACATGTTTCACGAATGTAAGGTCCTTTCTCGTAATATGACTTCCTGGACCCGGTAAATATTTCGTAACCGCCGTTGTAATCATTCCCGTTAGCATAATGCTTGGTACAATCGGCTTTTCATACGGAGTTTGGGATGCGTAATCATGCTGAATATATAATGGATTGGCATCATTCGTTAACCCTAAGTACAATAACAAATCTTTATCCTCAATTTTTTCAGTGATAGATAATTTCTCTCCTACTGTAATTTCATCCATTTTACGACCAATTTGAACTTTTTTCTTTAACATGTTACAACCCCCTCCGATTTTTTCACCTTATTATCCTACTAAAAGCGATACCTTATCCGAAATTTACTATGATGAGGGCAATATATAGTATAAATCTACAGTTTCATTATAGGATATTACAAATGATAGCGTTTTCATATTATTTCAAAAAAACAATTCGGTAAATAGTAGAAAAAGATTCGGAATCCCGAATCTTTTTCACTACTATTCAATTATTAAACAAGAACTTTCATTACGTTACGTACAGATTCTACAGAGCGATCTAACGCTTCTTTTTCATCTGCAAGAAGTTCTAATTCAATAATTTTTTCAATTCCGTTACCACCTAGAATTACTGGTACCCCTAAGTAAAGGTCACTATAACCATACTCACCTTCAAGGTACGCAATAGCCGGTAATACACGGCGTTGATCTTTTAAGATTGCTTCTGTCATTTCAACTAAAGAAGCTGCTGGTGCGTAATATGCACTACCGTTTCCTAATAAGCCTACAATCTCACCGCCACCTTTACGTGTACGTTCTACGATTGCTTCTAAACGCTCTTTCGGAATTAACGTTTCTAACGGAATACCGCCTGCATAAGAATAACGCACAAGAGGTACCATGTCGTCACCGTGTCCACCAAGAACAAATCCTGTAATATCTTTTACAGAAAGATTTAATTCTTGTGCGATGAATGTACGGAAACGAGCTGTATCTAATACGCCCGATTGACCGATAACACGCTCTTTCGGGAATCCTGCTTCTTTAAATACAGAATATGTCATTGCATCAACTGGATTTGTTAACACAACAATAATTGCATTTGGTGAATGTTTTGCAATGTCGCGCGTAATACTTTTCATAATTTTAGAGTTTGTTGCTACTAGGTCATCACGGCTCATACCAGGCTTACGTGCAATACCTGCTGTAATAACGACAACGTCAGAATCAGCAGTATCTGCGTAATCAGATGTTCCAATAATGTTAGCATCAAAACCTTGTACTGGGCTCGCTTCTAACATATCTAACGCTTTCCCTTTTGTTGGATTTTCCAGTTGTGGAATGTCCACTAATACAACATCTGCAAGTTCTTTTTGTGCTAATAAGAATGCCGTTGTTGCTCCTGTAAATCCTGCACCGATGACTGAAACCTTCTTGCGTTTGATTGTCATAATTTACCCCCCGCTTTAATTATGCGTTTTTGATTATCGCTACATCCATGTTTTTAATAAGTTCATTAGCGAACTCAGAACATTTCACTTCTGTTGCACCTTCCATTAAGCGTGCGAAATCATAAGTTACTACTTTTGAAGCAATTGTTTTCTCAACAGAAGCAGTTACTAATTTCGCAGCTTCGTTCCATCCTAAGTGTTCTAATAATAATACACCTGAAAGAAGAACAGAAGATGGGTTTACTTTATCTAAACCTGCATATTTTGGAGCTGTACCGTGTGTAGCTTCAAAGATAGCATGTCCAGTCACATAGTTAATGTTTGCACCAGGTGCAATACCAATTCCACCTACTTGTGCAGCAAGTGCATCAGAGATATAGTCACCATTTAAGTTCATTGTTGCAACAACATCGAACTCACGTGGACGAGTTAAAATTTGTTGTAAGAAGATGTCTGCAATAGAATCTTTTACGATGATTTTTCCAGCCACTTCAGCGTCTGCCATCGCTTTATTCGCTGCATCTTTACCATCTTTTTCAACAATACGATCGTATTCAGCCCAAGTAAATACTTTGTCGCCGAATTCTTGTTCCGCTACTTCATAACCCCAGTTTTTGAAAGCACCTTCTGTAAATTTCATAATGTTTCCTTTATGAACTAATGTAACAGAAGAGCGTTTTTCGTTAATTGCATATTGAATTGCAGCACGAACAAGACGCTTTGTCCCTTCTTCTGAGATCGGCTTAATACCAATACCAGATGTTTCTGGGAAGCGGATTTTATTAACACCCATTGCTTCTTTTAAGAAAGCAAGAACTTTTTCTGCTTCTGGAGACCCTTGTGCATATTCAATTCCAGCATAAATGTCTTCAGTATTTTCACGGAAAATAACCATATCAGTATCTTCCGGACGTTTTACAGGTGAAGGAACACCTTCAAAATAACGAACTGGACGTAGACATACATATAAATCTAATTCTTGACGAAGTGCTACGTTTAGAGAACGAATACCACCGCCAACTGGAGTTGTAAGTGGACCTTTAATCGCGATTAAATATTCACGAATTAAGTTTAAAGTTTCTTCAGGTAACCACTCGCCTGTTTGGTTGAATGCTTTTTCCCCTGCAAGCACTTCTTTCCAAACGATTTTCTTCTCACCATCATAAGCTTTTTCAACTGCTGCTTCTAGTACGCGAGATGCAGCTGCCCAAATATCAGGACCAATTCCATCTCCCTCGATAAATGGAATAATCGGATTGTTTGGTACATTCATAACACCATTAGTTACAGTAATTTTTTCACCTGTCGTCAATGTGATAACCCCCATGTTTGAAATTTCATATGTATGAAACTGAGGGAATAACCCCTCAGTTCAAACCGTTAGTCAAATTAAAATATTCTAATCATTACATCTTTCCGAAAAAATCAGACTTTTGAAAGCGTATTTTCACTATCAAAATAGTGTTATTCGCTTATCGTTGTGCAATTGGAACATACACTTGATGCGTTGGTCCATTATAATCAGCACGCGGACGAATTAAACGGTTGTTTTCATATTGTTCTAGAATATGAGCTAACCAGCCTGACATACGGCTAATTGCAAAAATAGGTGTAAATAAGTCATGGTCAATTCCTAAACAATGGTATACAGAAGCTGAATAGAAATCAACATTTGGTGGAAGACCTTTTTCTTTTGTTACAATGTCTTCAATTTTGATAGACATATTATACCATTTCTCTTCTCCTAAAAGCACGCATAATCTCTTAGACATTTCACGTAAGTGTTTTGCACGTGGATCACCCTGCTCATACACACGGTGGCCAAAGCCCATGATTTTCACTTTATTTTGAAGAGCATTATGAATATATGACTCTACATTTTCTTCTTCACCAATCTCAGTTAACATCTTCATTACATTTTCATTTGCCCCACCGTGAAGAGGACCTTTTAATGCACCGATTGCTGCTGTAATACCAGAATATACATCTGAAAGTGTAGCTACGCAAACACGTGCAGTAAATGTAGAAGCGTTTAACTCATGATCTGCATGAAGTACAAGCGCCTTATCAAAAGCTTCAATTTCAACTTCATTTGGCTCGCGATCATTTAACATGTACAAGAAGTTTGCAGCTAATGATAAATCCTTTCTTGGCTCAACAATATCTAAACCTTTACGGATTCTCGCGTAAGCAGCAACTAAAGTTCCGACTTGCGCCTGTAATTTAACCGCTTTCAAATAATTGGACTTTTCATCCATAATTTCAGCGCTCTCATCGTATAATGATAGCATGGAAATTGCAGTTCGTAAAACCGACATCGGATGTGCGATTTTTAAATCTACTTGTTTCAAATATGTTAAAATCTCATCTGGCACTTTATAGTATTCCGATATAGTCCCTTTAAATTTCTCTAGTTCTTGTTCGTTAGGAAGCTTACGATGCCATAATAAGTATACTACTTCTTCAAATGTAGCATTCTCCGCTAAATCATCAATATTATACCCAACATAAGTTAATGTATCATCAATAATAGAGCTCACAGATGATGTTGTTGCTACTACCCCTTCTAAACCTCGAATAACAGTCATGACATTCTCTCCTTTTCCTGAAAATTCTCCCAACCTTGCTCCTTATATCTATTTGCTTCCCTTTTGAATTATGAACGCCCGTTCACTCTTTAGGCAAGCAAAATGCACGATCATGCAAATTTGTTGCGATGTTCCCCTCTTATTGTCCATTGTTTACATGGAAAGCATGAGCGTGAATGTCTCCCCGAATCCTCACGCTCAAAACAACAAGTTAGTGAGGAAAATACATTCCGAAGAGTTTTATGATAAAAACAACATAAAACAATATCATTATAAAATTGTTTTATGTTGTTTTTATTTTATCTGGTGTAAAGTCTCTGCTGTTATGTAACTTTTCAAAGTTTCTAATCCTATTATAAACAATTATCTGACTTTTGTGAACAGAAAGAATTCAAAAATTTTATATTACTATAAAATTCCTTATTTAAACATCTGTATAATACTCATAACCGCATAGGCAATTCCAGCCCCAATTAACGGACCAACAGCAACCCCATTAAATAGCGCAACCGCTATAATTGTCCCAAAAACAAGCGCAGTTGTAATGTGAGGATCCGTCGTCAACAATTGTACGCCGCCTTTCGCTAACAAAGCGACCGCTACACCTGAAGCTAAAGCAATCCACGCATAATAAGATTTCGCCGCTTCTCCAAGTTGTTTAAAACCTATTTCCCCTGTCGCAATCGGTACGAGCACCGCTATTGTAATGACCGTTACACCTAGGTTAATTCCTTTCGTTTGTAAATAAGGAAAGACCTTATCTCCTAAAAACGTAAACTTCAATAAAAATAACACACCAATAGCTACAGTAAGCGATTGGTTTTTAGCAATAAGTCCTATAATAAGTAGTATGAATAAAAATAACGTTGACTGACTAATCATGTTTGCACTTCCTTTCTGAAAATAATGAACTCATTTCCAAACAAAAATACCTTTAAACCTATCGTTATACATGCTATATCGATGCCTATTCAACATGAATCACTTCATTTTTTATGTATTTTAAAATGACAAACTGAGACTTTCACCATCAAAATTTAAGCATGTATACATTTTAAAAAACGGGCGTCTCTTCTTTCTTTTCTAATTAGAAACAGGTAAAATAAAAAGAAGAGAAAATGAAGTTTTTACCATATAGTAGAAGCATCAACACCAAGCTTTCACAGTCACTCACATACTGAAAAAGCAGGAAAAATCCATCATTCCACTATAACATAAAGTGAAACTTTAATCAGTGGGGCATTTTCCACTGATTATTAGTTGAACCAATCGGGCTTTTACGGGCAGTTTATCTCCAGCTAACTCCTTTGATCCAGCCGCACTTCGGGTAGGAGATTTACTGCCCGTTAATGCGGGGTAAAGTGAAACTTTAATCAGTGGAGCACACTCGTTATAAGTTGAACGAATTAGGATAATCCAAATTGGAATGGGAGGTATACATCTTTGAACCGAAACTTACTATATATGATATTGAGACTCATATTTGTCATTGTAGCAACGGTAGCTGGGTTCTATGTATTACTATACATGTCAGGGCTTATCTATCCTTTTATTATCGCTTTTGCATTTGCTTATTTGATTAATCCTGTCGTCAATTTCCTTAATCAAAAACTACAATTTCCTCGCGCACTAGCAGTACTCGTTAGCTTAATTCTCGTATTTGGAGCTATCGTTGGACTTGTTACATATCTTGTGACTGAAGCAATATCTGCCACAACATACTTACTACAACTTGTTACAGTAAAGTTTCCAGATATCGTTACATTCGCTCAGCAATTTGCACTTAATCATATTATGCCTCTCTACGATGATTTAATCTCTAAATTTAATCATCTTGGAGAACCACAGCGCTATACAATTACACAAAACATTCAAAACTTAGGAACAGAAGCAACAACACAAATGAAAGAACTTTTAACCGCCATTATAAGCGGGTTAACGAATTTCATTAGTGCACTGCCAACAACTTTAACTGTCCTTGTATTCATTTTATTAGCCACTTTCTTCATCAGTTACGATTGGCACCGTCTTGCTCAGAAAGCAAGAAAATTGCTACCGAATCGTGTACATGGCTATGGAAAAACTATTTTTGTCGACTTAAGAAAAGCTTTGTTTGGTTTTGTGAAAGCACAACTTACACTCGTATCTATGACAACCGTCATTGTACTAATCGGGCTTTTAATATTACGCGTACCATACGCCATTACTATTGCGATTATTACAGGAGTTGTAGATTTACTACCATATTTAGGAACAGGTGCAGTCTTTGTTCCATGGGTTATATACGTATTTTTCACTGGCGATACCGCATTCGCCATTGGTCTTCTCATTTTATACATCGTCGTGATTGTCCAAAGACAAATTATGGAGCCGAAAGTACTTTCATCTAACATCGGTCTCGATCCATTAGCAACACTCGTCGCTCTATTTGTCGGCTTTAAACTTTTTGGCTTTTTAGGATTAATCATCGGCCCAGTCACCTTAGTACTACTTAATACATTACACAAAGCTAATGTCTTCCATGACTTGTGGAAATATATTAAAGGTTCACCTTCAAAATAATAGTTTCTAATTCATACACAACAAAAAACTTACATGTAATCAGTGGGAAATTCCCACTGATTATTCCTTGTACTTATTTTTCATACTCATTACATAAAACAAGAAAATTGCACTCAAAAAAGATAATTCTCTTGTTTTTTTGCATAAAAAACGCATATTTCGTGGTATTTTTACATATTTATTCTATTTATTTTATAATTATTATTTACATTTATCACTTTTTATGTAAATGAATAATTATACAAAATAGCATAAAATAAGACTTCAACTAACAATCTCCGCCTTTTTATATGAATTTTTTACACCAATCGTTCCTTTATATAAGAAAGCAAAACTTTAATTTAGCAGCATTTCCCTCCATCTTATTCACCTAAATTAATAGCACTAAAAAATCACAAGTTTAATCGAAGCACAACAAGAGTTCAAACGAAAATTATATAGCAAATATAATGAGCAGACGTTTTGTTCATCCCCACTCATCATTCGCCCCACATCAGACACTTACGAGCAGCCCAATTTCGAGATAGAAATTCCACCCCACAAATAGCGTGGTAAAACAAAGCTTCAATTAGAAAGTTCCCCTCCTCTTACAAGACAAAAAATAGCACTTAGATTTCTACAATCTAAGTGCTATTTCTGAATAATAATAGTAGAGTTCTTTCTAAATTTCCATTCCATCCACTTCATAACAAGCGGCTTCAATAAAGCTCTCGTAATAGGGATCACGCAGATAAACCCTAGCACATCTGTCACATACCCAGGAAGCACTAAGAGAATACCTCCTACAAATACAAAAATACCATCTAGTACCGCCTCACCTGGCATTTCCCCTCTATTCAACTTAGATTGAATCTCTCCAAGCACTTTAAACCCTTGTCTTTTCGCCAAATACACACCTACAACACCTGTAAATACAATCATAGCGAACGTAGACCATAAACCTATTACATGACTTGATCCAATTAAGACCGTAATCTCAATCGCTGGTATTAAAATAAACAAGAATAGTAACCATTTCATAGTTCTACACCTCTCTCACATCTCACTTTTAATGCCCTCACAACGCCTATATACATCATATGAAATATAGATATCCTTTCATATTAAAACCCATAACAAACAGCTTTTAAAAGCAATTCTAGGCGCTTTAAGCTAATTCTATCTCGTTTTTGTGTAAAAAAAAGAGAAGGACTCCGATCCTTCTCTCCGTATTACTTATAGCACTTCCGCATGTCCATTATAAACAATTCCGCGTGCTGCATCAACTGTTACTTCTTGGCCATTTTTTAAAGTTGCTGTTACGCCGTTTACACCAACGATAACAGGAATACCGATTGATACGCCTACAACAGCTGCATGGCTTGTTAAGCCACCTTCTTCTACAACTAAAGCCGCAGCTTTTTCGATTGCAGGAATCATATCTTTATCAGTGCTTGTTGTAACAAGGATATCACCTTCGTTTACGTTCGCTACAGCTTCAGCAGCTGTTTTTGCTACAACTACTTTACCTTTTGCAGCTTTACGACCGATTCCTTGTCCTTTAGCAATTTCTTCACCAACAACGTGGATTTTCATTAAGTTTGTTGTACCAGTTTCAGCAACTGGAACACCCGCAGTAATCACTACAGTATCTCCAAGTCCGATTAGACCTGCATCCATACCTGTTTGAATTGCTGTATCTAACATTTCGTCAGTTGAAGCTGCGCGCTTCTCAGCCATAAATGCTTGTACACCCCAAACAAGTGCAAGACGACGTCCTACTTGCTCGTCAGATGTTACAGCTACGATTGGAGATTTTGGACGGTATTTAGAGATCATTTTCGCAGTATATCCACTTTCTGTTGGAGCTACGATTGCAGCTACATCAAGAGCAAGTGCTGTATGCGCAACAGATTGGCTAATTGCATCTGTAATTGTTGGAGTGAACTCTTTAATACGTTTTTTGAACATATCTTCATATTGTAATGATTTTTCAACACGTACCGCAATGTTAGCCATCATTGTTACCGCTTCTACTGGGTATTGTCCAGCAGCTGTTTCACCTGAAAGCATGATTGCATCTGTACCATCGAAGATTGCGTTAGCTACGTCACTTGCTTCCGCACGAGTTGGACGTGGGTTACGTTGCATAGAATCTAACATTTGTGTTGCAGTAATAACTGGTTTACCTAACACGTTACATTTTTTAATTAGACGTTTTTGTACTAACGGTACTTCTTCTGGTGGAATTTCTACACCCATGTCACCACGAGCTACCATTAAACCGTCAGAAACTTCTAAGATTGAATCGATGTTGTCGATACCTTCTTGGTTTTCGATTTTTGGTACAATTTGGATGTATTGAGCGTTATGCTCTTCTAATAATTCACGGATTTCTAATACGTCAGACGCTTTACGTACGAATGAAGCTGCAATGAAATCAACTTTTTGCTCGATACCGAAGATGATATCTTTTACGTCTTTTTCAGTGATACCAGGAAGCTTAATGCTTACGTTTGGTACGTTAACACCTTTTTTATTTTTTACAGTTCCGCTGTTAAGAACTTTTGTACGGATGTTTCCGTCAGCTTTTTCGATTACTTCTAGTTCGATAAGACCGTCATCGATTAGAATACGAGAACCTGGGTCTACATCGTCATAAAGACCAGCATAAGATACAGAGAACTTCTCTGCAGTACCTAATACTTGCTCAGTAGAAAGAACTACTTCTGCACCTGTTACAAGCTCAGCTTGTCCGTCTACGAAGTCGTGAGTACGGATTTCTGGACCTTTTGTATCAAGTAAGATACCAACTGTTTTACCAGTTTTCTTTGAAGCTTCACGAATGTTTTTAATACGAGCTCCGTGCTCTTCATGGCTACCATGAGAGAAGTTTAAACGAGCAACGTTCATACCTGCTTCGATTAATTGCTCTAATTTTTCAATACTTTCACTAGCAGGACCTATAGTACATACAATTTTAGTTTTACGCATATTGCACCTCCGAAAATTATGAAACCGTTCCCAAATATCTGACATTACGCCGATTAGATGGATAATTCTTTAGATAATTGATACATATCTTTATCGATTGTATGCTTTTGAGCTAACGCTTCGATAATATCATGATCAACAAGTTTGTTATCTTGAATACCTACACAACGTCCACCTTTACCAGCAATTAACAATTCAACTGCTCTTGCGCCAAGACGACTTGCTAATACACGGTCTTGTGCACTTGGTGATCCACCACGTTGTACGTGACCTAATACAGTTACACGAGTATCAAAGTTTGTTGCTTCTTCAATGTGCTTACCGATGTCAATTGCACTTCCAACACCTTCAGCTACAACGATAATACTGTGTTTTTTACCACGTTCACTACCACGCTTCAGACGAGCGATAACATCATCCATATCATACTCTTCTTCTGGAATTAAGATTGTTTCCGCACCATCAGCTAAACCAGCCCATAATGCGATATCACCAGCGTGACGTCCCATTACTTCGATAACATATGTACGTTCATGAGATGTAGCTGTGTCACGAATTTTATCAATTGCATCAATAACAGTGTTTAAAGCTGTATCGAAACCAATTGTGAAGTCTGTTCCAGGGATATCATTGTCGATTGTACCTGGTACACCAACACATGGGAATCCTTGTTCAGTTAATTTTTTAGCGCCTTGGTAAGAACCATCTCCACCAATAACAACAAGTCCTTCGATACCGTGTTTCTTTAATTGCTCGATACCTTTTAGTCGTACTTCTGGATCTTTAAACTCAGGACATCTTGCTGTATATAATTTTGTACCACCGCGGTGGATAATATCGCCAACAGAACCAAGTTCTAATTTTTCAATGTGACCAGAAATTAATCCAGCGTATCCATGGTAAATACCATATACTTCAATATCATGGAAAATCGCTTTACGAACAACTGCACGAATGGCAGCATTCATACCAGGTGAATCTCCACCACTTGTTAATACACCAATACGTTTCATTTGTACTCACCTCATAAAGATTATTTACCTTATAATAAAATAACACGAAAAAATATAAAAATACAATGGAGAAGATGTGTCTTTTCATAATAAAAACGTGCATTCGCGAAGTGGAACGCACGCTTTTCTTATTTTATCCAAATGGAAGCGTTTGAAAACGAAACTTGCCCAATTTTCATATATTTTTCATAACGTTTTTCGATTAATTCATCTTTCGAAATTCCGTTTAATTGTTCAAAAGTTTTTCGAATCATTAAATCTATATTTTCTGACTGTTTCAAAATATTACGGTGAGCTCCGCCTCTTGCTTCTGGAATAATTTCGTCAATTACACCTAATTCTTTCAAATCTGCTGCTGTAATTTTCATTGCCTCTGCAGCTTCCTTTGCTTTTCCTGCATCTTTCCAAAGAATTGCCGCTGCACCCTCTGGTGTAATAGCAGAATAAGTGGAATTTTCTAGCATATGAATGTAATCTCCTACTCCAAGACCTAGCGCACCACCACTACCGCCTTCACCAATAACGATACAAATAACTGGTACCGTTAAACCTGCCATCTCAAATAGGTTGCGGGCAATAGCTTCACTTTGTCCACGTTCTTCAGCTGCTTTACCAGGATAAGCTCCCTTCGTATCGATGAAACAAATAATAGGACGATTAAACTTTTCCGCTTGTTTCATGAGACGCAGTGCTTTTCGATATCCTTCTGGATGAGGCATTCCAAAGTTACGGCGAATATTTTCTTTCGTATCTTTTCCGCGCTGATGCCCAATTACAGTTACAGGCATCCCTTTATATTTCGCAATGCCGCCGACAATCGCTGCATCATCGCCAAATAGACGATCTCCATGACATTCGAAAAAATCAGTAAATAAGTGCTCAATATAATCGAGCGTTGTCGGTCGTTCTGCATGACGAGCAATTTGAACACGGTCCCATACTTTTAGATTGCCGTATATATCTTCCTCTAAATTTTCTAGCTTTTCTTCCAAAATACGAATCTCCTCACTGAAGTCCATCTGGCTGTTTTTCGTATAGTCTTTCAGTTCACGAATCTTATTTCTTAGCTCAACAACTGGTTTTTCAAATTCTAGCTCTGCCATACAGCCATTTCCCCTCCTTGATGAACTTCTAAAATCTTGCGAAGCGATTCTCTCATATCATCACGATGCACCACCGCATCTAATTGACCATGATCTAGTAAGAATTCTGCCGTTTGGAAATCTTCCGGTAGTTTCTCACGCACCGTTTGTTCAATTACACGTCTACCAGCAAATCCGATAAGTGCACCTGGTTCTGCAAGATTATAATCACCAAGTGAAGCGAAACTCGCTGAAACCCCGCCCGTCGTTGGGTGAGTCATAACAGAAATAAATAATCCTCCTGCATTACTATGCTTTTTCAAAGCTACGCTTGTTTTTGCCATTTGCATTAAACTTAATATCCCTTCTTGCATACGGGCACCACCCGAAGCAGTAAAGATAATAAATGGAACTTGTAAGTCGTACGCCTTTTCAACCGCACGGGCGATTTTTTCTCCTACTACAGAGCCCATGCTCCCCATTCGAAAACGAGAATCCATTACTGCAACAACAACAAGCATGTCATCAATTGTTCCTTCACCAGTTACAACCGCTTCGTTCAATTCAGTCTTCTTACGATCGCTCTCTAGTTTCTCTTCATAACCTGGAAACTCGAGTGGATTTAATGAAACCATTTCTTTGTCATACTCACGGAATGACCCTTCGTCCAATATACTATCAAGACGTTCCCATGCATTCATAGGATGATGATATCCACAATTCACACATACTTTTAAATTTTTTAGAAGTTCTTTCGTATACATGATTTTTTTACATTCCGGACATTTTGTCATAACGCCATCTGGTACATCTTTTCGTACTTGTTCTGAAGGTATTGCAGCGTACTTTTTCTTTTTCACGAATAAATCTCTTAGCACAATTTGACCCCCTTCGTTGAGAGCTAAGGTTAGCGTAAGAAGAAAATGGGGCTAACACCAAAGTTTGATGTTAGCCTTATCTTCTCAATCTGTCTAATAACCTCACTCTTTACGTTTAACTTTAACCGCTACGCGGTAGAATGTTTGTCATAACGTGTCATGGTCATTTCGACAAATTTTATACATTACGAGTGAAACTGTATATTCTCTACTAATTCATCGTAAATTTTTAGTGCATCATTTTCTTGTTTTTCTTCCAAAGTAGCGTAAAGCTTTCTATACATATCGATAGAATCTCTTGAAACTTTACAAGAAAGCGTTGATACGTAATCATTTACGATCATCCAAATGCGATATAGTAAATAATTATCGACTTGTTCAATAAGTGTTTTAAAGAACGTTTGATGAAGCATTGGAATTGAGTTTTCGTTTCCTTCGAGCACTTGATGTAATTTACTTAGCACTTTAGAAAACGTTTCTTTCGGTAAATTACATACAATTCGAATCATATCTTTCTCGAGTAACCGTTTCGTTTGTAATAAATCACGAATTGTTTTCTCATCTTGCAATAAGAACGGAGCAATTAATTGTACAAGACCGTTATCATAAAAGTTTCGAATAAACGTCCCTTCACCACGTCTCGTTTCAATCAATCCTACCAGTTCTAAAGCACGCAATGCTTCTCTTACAGAGGAACGTCCTACGTTTAAGCGTGAACTTAACTCACGCTCAGACGGCAAACGATCCCCCGCCACCAATCCATCCTCTTCCATAATGGAACGGATTTTTTTTACAATTTCGAGATATACTTTTGTATTTGATGATGTCAATGGAAATTCCTCGCTTATTCTTTACCAATCAGCGCTAATTGTTTTGTTTTTTCAGCGATCTCATTTGGATCTACTTGACGGCGAGCTACTCCTGTCTCCATTGCTGCTTTTGCAACGTAAGCCGCTACTTGAGGCGCTACACGCGCGTCAAATGGTGCCGGAATGATATAGTCTGCATTTAACTCATCTTCTGCTACAAGCTCAGCAATAGCCTGTACAGCTGCCATCTTCATTTCTTCGTTAATTTGTGTCGCATGTACGTCAAGTGCACCGCGGAAAATACCAGGGAACGCCAGTACATTATTTACTTGGTTCGGGAAGTCAGAACGACCTGTTCCAACAACAGCTGCGCCCGCTGCTTTTGCCAATTCTGGCATAATTTCTGGAACTGGATTCGCCATTGCAAAAATAATCGCATCGTCATTCATTGTACGAACCATCTCTTCTGTTAATGCACCTTCTGCAGATACACCAATGAATACGTCCGCACCTTGTACAACATCAGCTAAAGAACCTTCTATACGATTCTTATTTGTATATTTTGCAACTTCATCCTTCACCGGATTCATACCTGTAGGACGACCATCATAGATTGCGCCTTTACGGTCACACATAATAATGTCGCGTACACCATAGCGATATAAAAGTTTAATAATTGCAATACCTGCTGCACCTGCGCCATTTGCGACAACTTTAATGTCAGACATTTTCTTTCCAACTAATTTCAGTGCATTTACAAGACCTGCTACTGTTACAATAGCTGTTCCGTGTTGATCATCATGGAAGATAGGAATATTTGTTTCTTTTTTCAAACGCTCTTCAATAATGAAGCAGTTTGGTGCTGCGATATCTTCTAAGTTAACGCCGCCAAAAGTTGGCTCCATTAATTTTACAGTTTCAACAATTTTATCTACATCGTTTGTATTTAAGGCAATTGGGAATGCATCTACACCAGCAAAGCTCTTGAATAATACAGCTTTACCTTCCATTACTGGAAGAGATGCTTCAGGTCCAATGTTACCAAGACCAAGTACAGCTGTTCCATCTGTCACAACTGCTACCATATTTCCCTTCATCGTATATTCATATACCTTACTTTTATCGTCATAAATTTCTTTACAAGGTTCTGCAACCCCTGGAGAATATGCAAGACTTAAATCTTTTGCATTTTCTACTTTTACTTTTGATACAGTTTCTAATTTTCCTTGATGCACTTTATGCATGTGAAGTGCTTCTTCACGAAGTGTTGACAAACTATCCACTCTCCTCAAATTATTCTTGCTGATATCAATTTCTCCAAGTGGTCTGACCACGAACACTACTACTATAATAATCGAAGTGTAGGGAAATTGTCCATTATATTTTCACAACTACATTTTCTTCCCCGACAATTTCACGAAGTGCTCCTAAACATTCTTCACTTGGATGAATCGATAAACTCCGAGATAATTGTACCATTTTATGTTCCTTTTCATAATAAATTAGTACTTTCGCAAAACCTGAATAGTCGAACAATATTTTCGTAACCCGATTTAAAAGCTTTTTCTCATACTGAGATGGCAATTTCACGTAAACAGATGCGTCTTTCTTTTCTTCATAAACATCCATTTCCTCTAGCGGATATAGTCCATTTACAATCCATTGAAGCTTATGATTTCTTAGCTCAATCGTACCGTCAACTAAAACAATTGCTCCTTCTTGCAACTTATCCGAGAAATGTATATACGTTTCCGGGAAGAGGACCGCTTCCATTTCATCATTTTGATCACAGAATGTAATAAATGCCATCTTTTGAAACTTTTTCGTACGAATCACTCTAACACTTGTTATATACACAATCGCTCTTTGTACTTTTTTCTTGTGTCGCATCGCCTGAGCGAGAGATGGAATTTCTAATTCTTTTGCTAACTTCACATACTGCGCTGTCGGATAACTTGATAAATAAAAGCCAAGTGCTTCCTTCTCTTTATTTAGTTGTTCAATAAAAGATAGCTCTTCTCCTTGTACATATTTTGATTTTGGAACAGCATCTCCTAAATCACGTGCGAGATTCGCGTACTCTAACGCCCCTTTAATACTTTTCCATAAATTCGTTCTCGAAACACCAAAATCATCAAAACATCCCGACCAGACGAAAGCTTCTAAATTACGCTCCGTTACGAACTTTGACGGCATACGGAGACAAAATTCAAATAAATCTTCGAACATTTTTTTCTCTCGTTCTTCTAATAATGCCGTCACTGTAGCCATTCCAATATTTCGGATCGAAAGTAAACTGTAACGTATCGCATTCCCTTCTATTTGGAAGTTATAACCACTTCTCTGAAGAGACGGCGGCAAAACGTGAAAACCTTTCCGCTTCGTTTCTCGTATATACTGTACAATCTTATCTTCATTTCCAATTGCGCTTGATAATAATGCCGTCATAAATTCCAGCGTATAGTTCGCTTTCAAATAGGCAAGCTGATATCCAATCATACTGTAAGCTACAGCGTGACTTCGGTTAAAACCGTAATTCGCAAATCTTACAATTAAATCATAAATTTTCTCTGCGGATGTCTCATTGTATCCATTTCCCAAACATCCTTGGACAAAATGCTTACGTTCCTGATCTAAAATATCACGATTTTTTTTACTCACCGCACGGCGCAGTAAATCTGCTTCTCCAAGCGAAAACCCTGCTAACTTCGATGCAATTTGCATAATTTGTTCTTGGTATACAATGACGCCGTATGTTCTTTCTAAAATTGGCTTTAAATCCGGATGTAAATATTCGATTTTTCTTTTTCCATGTTTCGATTCAATAAAAGTCGGTATCTGTTCCATCGGTCCTGGTCTGTATAACGAGTTAACAGCTACGATATCTTCAAACTCATTCGGTTTTAACCCGCGAAGTACATTTCGCATACCGCCTGACTCAAGCTGGAATACACCTGTTGTATCTCCTCTTCCTAATAATTGGAACGTCTTTTCATCTTGAAGAGGTAAGTTTCTTATATCGATTTCTTTCCCTGTTTTGTTCGCGATAAATTTTATAATATTTTCAAGTAACGTTAAATTACGTAATCCTAAAAAGTCCATCTTAAGCAACCCAAGTTCTTCTAGCGCATCGGCTGGATATTGCGTAACATAAACATCGTTATGTCCTTCTTGAATTGCTACACTGCCTGTTAGCGGTTCTTGACTCATAATAACACCAGCCGCATGAATAGACGTATGACGTGGCAAACCTTCTACACGTTTTGCGATTTCAAACACACGCTCATGCAAAAGATTCCCTTGTATAAACTCACGAAGTGATTGTGATTCTTCATATGCATCTTTTAATGTTATACCAAGCTTTGATGGGATAAGTTTTGAAAATATATCAATATCTCGCGGCGGAAGCCCCATTACGCGGGCAATGTCTCTAATTGCCGCTTTTGCTGCAAGCGTACCAAACGTTACAATTTGCGCAACACGGAGCTGACCGTATTTATCTTTCACATAGCGAATCATCTCATCACGTCTTACGTCTGGAAAATCAATATCAATATCGGGAAGCGTCACACGTTCAGGATTTAAAAACCTTTCAAATAATAGATCGTATTCAATTGGATCAATATCTGTAATTTCTAATACGTATGAAACGAGTGAACCAGCTGCCGATCCACGACCTGGTCCTGTTAGAATATAATTTTCATGTGCATACTTCATAAAATCCCATACGATGAGGAAATAATCACTAAATCCCATACGAGAAATAACATTTAATTCATGATCCAAACGCTTTATATGCACTTCTTTCGGTTCACCATATCGTTTCCGCAAACCTTCTTCACAAACACGACGCAAGTATATATCACTCGTTTCATTAGACGGAACAGGAAACTTTGGAAGTTGATTTACATGGAACGGTATTTCTACTTGGCAACGCTCTGCAATTTTTATTGTATTTTGGATTGCTTCCGGCGCATGGGAAAATAGTGCTTCCATTTCATCCGATGACTTTAAATAATACTGATCTGTTTTCAGCCTCGGCCTATCTGGATCAGTCATTTTCGTTCCACTTTCAACAGATAGTAAACATTCGTGAACAAGCGCGTCACTTTGATTGATATAGCGCACATCATTTGTTGCAACGACTGAAATATTAACCCTACTAATAAATTCAGGTAGTTTCTCTTGTAAAAGCAACTCATCTTGAATCGCATGATGCTGCAAACTCATATAAAAATGGCCGAACATATTTTGATACGTGCGAGCTACTTCTTCAGCCTGACTCTCATTGTCTTCTAGTAATAATTGCTCAATTTCGCCATCTTTACCTGGTGAAATAGCAATTAATCCTTTCGCATAATGCGCAAGCCACTTCTTAGGAATACCTTCTTTGGACTTTGTCATAATACTGCTAGAAATCTTTAATAAATTTTGGTAGCCTATTTCATTCTCAGCAAGTAATACAAGCGGATAAGACCTTTCTTCTTCTTCACTAAAAATAGAAGCGGTTAATCCAATAACAGGCTGTATACCATGTTTCTTACATGCTTTATAAAACGGAATAACACCATACATAACATTTTCATCCGTAATAGCCAGCGATGAAAAACCAAGTTCTTTCGCCCTGACTACAAGCTCATCAATTTTACAAGCACTTTTTAATAAACTAAAAACGGTTTGACATTGTAAATGCACAAACTTCACTGTTGTACCCTCTCTTTACCTATTTGACTACTTTTATTATAGGTGATGAGGAAAGCGGAAATCAAAACATACTTCTTATACTTTGTCCATATATATGAAGAAGAAAGGGGAATGACGATGGATGTAAGAGAACATACTTTTTTCTCTCTGCTTATTATTAGTTATTTTATTGCCTTTGGGGTTATACTTGGCGGTTCATTAATTGGTGGATTTGGTGCGTTTCTTATTGGAAAACCAGCTCTAACTTACATTAATCAATTCGCCCAAAATTTAAGAATTTGGGCACTCGTTGCAGCAATCGGCGGAACATTCGATACCTTTTATAGCTTTGAAAGAAGTTTCTTTGGCGGAGATATGAAAGATATCGTAAAACAAATTCTCCTTATTTTTTTCGCAACTGGTGGTATGCAAACAGGTCTCATTATTATTAAATGGCTAACGCAGGAACATGTATGAGAGTACCAAGTGCTAATACAGCAAAAAGATGGTACTTAGTATTAGCTGGGGCTGCTGTTGGAGGCGTTTTGAGCTGGTTTATTTTTTTGTACATATACGGTGTTTTTCAAGAAGAACAAGCTAGTAAAATAGCAGAACAAAGAGAAATTATAGAAAAACAAGAAGCAAAGCTCCACGTCCTTCTCGAAGATCAAGAAAAATTGAACACTGAAAATAAACGGCTCTTAACCATTCAAGAGATTAAAATAAAACTTATCAATCGAGAAAAATACGATTTAGACAATCTCACACTCGAAAATATGACTACATCTATCCATAATGATCTCCAACATCTTTTAACGAAAAACATTCAAAGTATCGCAAAAAATAAAGACCTACTTAAAAAGGTAATCGAAAATAAAACGTACAAACATTACGATCGGCTATACCGTTTTAAAGTCGATACAATATCTTTTGATACAGTGCTTGAAATTAGCATTACTATAGAGAAAGAAAAATAAAGAAGGAGGGCTTTAGCACCGCTCCTTCTTTTCGTTCTAACATATAGTCTCTTATTTACAAATCTCACGTAAATCAGCAAAAAGACGATCC
This sequence comes from Bacillus cereus group sp. BfR-BA-01349, assembly GCF_022663795.1. Classification (NCBI taxonomy): domain Bacteria; kingdom Bacillati; phylum Bacillota; class Bacilli; order Caryophanales; family Bacillaceae; genus Bacillus; species Bacillus cereus group sp. BfR-BA-01349. Next base: position 88,608 of record NZ_JAKUGE010000003.1, on the reverse strand, counting down.
GCTTCTTCCCAAGAAGATGCCTTCGCACCAGAAGCCATCGGATGCCCCCCGCCGTTATATTGCATTGCTAATTTGTTTATAACTGGTCCTTTTGAACGAAGACGAACACGAATTACGTCGTCTTCCTCTAAAAATAGAACCCACGCCTTTAATCCATCAATATTGCCAAGCGCTCCAACAACACCAGATGCTTCAGAAGGAAGTACATCAAACTCTTCTAATACTTCTTTCGTTAATTTAATGTAAGCTGCTCCTTCTTCTACCATCGTAAAGTTTTGTAAAATATAACCGTTTAAACGAGCAATTTTTTCTTTTGTCTTATACATTTCATTGTATAAATCTGTGAATTTCACACCCATATCAACAAGCTCACTTACGTAACGAAGTGTTTTTGCTGTCGTATTTGGGAATAAGAAACGACCTGTATCTCCAACAATTCCTGCTAAAATAAGGCGAGCTGCTTCTTTTGTTATTTTTAATCCTTTATCTTTTCCATAGTTATAAAACTCATAAATCATCTCACTTGTAGAACTCGCTGTCGTATCTACCCACGTAATATCTCCATATGGATCTTCATTTGGATGATGATCAATTTTAATTAACATCTTCCCTTTTGTATAGCGTTGATCGTCAACACGTTCTTGATTCGCAGTATCACAAACAATAACAAGCGCATTTTCGTATACACTATCTTCAATATCATCCATTACTCGTAAGTATGCTAGTGACGGTTCATTGTACCCAACCGTATAAATATTTTTCTCTGGAAACGATTCTTGTAGAATTGTACCAAGCCCCCCCTGTGAACCTAACGCATCTGGATCCGGACGCACGTGGCGATGAATAATAATTGTATCAAACTCTTTAATTGCTTCTAAAATTTGCTCATGCATATGTATAATCTCCTTTTTAATCAACTTCTTCACTTTATCCTCCATTATAACGGAAAGTATTTCATACATGCGAACAATTGCTTTATAATAAAAGTTAGAAAGTTCAGGTATTTCTTTTTCTTTTCTATTATTTTTCATAAAGCGATGGGAGTGTTCATTATGCCAGTATTAGTCTTCTGTATTATCGTCTCATTTATGTTGTACCTCTTTTACAAAACAAAATACTTTCGTACAAACCGCCCAATGGAGAAAGGTTGGCTCTCAGGAAAATCCGCAATGGCACTCGGTTCATTCGTTTTATTTTTCGGGATAAACCAATTCTTTTTAGAACTTTCAACCGCTCGTATTATCGTTGGTGTTTTATTCGTTCTATTTGGTAGTGCAAGTGTATTTAACGGGTTTCGCCAATACAAACATTTCTTGCCATTAGCAGTTAAAGAAGCCGAAGTCTATGAAGCAACATAAAAAAGCATCAATATTGTGATGCTTTTTTATGTTGCTTCACTTTCAAAATCATATATGCAACAAACGCAGATGGTATATTAAATGGGTTACCTTGTACATGAAAATGTAATTGTTCTTCTTCAAAAGACATTTTTTCATATAGCTCTCGCTGAGATAATCCTGTCTTTTCCTTTTTTTCATGTAAACCTTGTAAATATAAATATTGAATAGGTATCATTACAAGAAAGTAAAATAATGCGATACTACCAAAAAAAAGTACGGCTGACGACATAATGCATACCACCTTTCATAATTCCATTTTATTACAATATAATCATAATACAATATACAACTGAATTGAATTATTATTCTGTCTTTTCTCACGTTACTTTTCCACTCCATCCCATACATATTTCACTAAAACTCCCATCTAAAATCATGCCTTTCAAATTTAAAACAACAAAAAAGATGGAACAAATCAAAACGATTTGTTCCATCTTTTTATTTATCGATTAACTGAACCATAAGTAATGCTTTTCCAACAACATTACCTTCATGATGCACCTCTACATCGACCTTACCAAATTTACGTCCAATTTCTAATACTTTCGGATGAACAGATACAACATTATCAATTTGAACCGGCTTTACGAAATAAATCGTTAAGTTTTCAACAATTAAATCGCTTTTCTTTTGCGCACGAATGACGCGATTTGTCGCTTCTGTCACAATTGTTGCAAATACACCGTACGATAACGTTCCGATTGAGTTCGTCATTTGCGGCGTCACCGAAAATTGATATAGATGCTCATTCTTCGCTTCTTTTGGCGTCATAAATTGATTCGTTACAATATCATCAATGGTTTCTCCAACTTGCGGCTGACGTTGAATCATTTGCAGTGCCTGAAGTACATCTTGACGGCTAATAATACCTTGCAGTTTATTTCCTTCCTCAACGACAGGAAGTAATTCAATTCCTTCCCACACCATCATACGTGCCGCAGCTGCGACAGACATTTTACCGTTCACTGTAATTGGGTGCTTTGTCATTACTTTATCAATTGGTGTTTCTTTCGCTACTCCGATCATATCTTTTGAAGTTACGATTCCTAGCACTTTGTTACTTTCATCGACAATTGGATATCTTCCGTGCATCGTCTCTTCATTATAGGCATGCCATTGCTGCACTGTATCACTCGGCTTTAAATATAACGTTTCTTCAATTGGCGTTAAAATATCTTCAACGAGTACAATTTCTTTCTTAATAAGCTGATCGTAAATCGCACGGTTAATTAACGTTGCAACTGTAAAGGTATCGTAACTACTTGAAATAATCGGCAGTTTTAATTCATCTGCTAATTTCTTCACATGATCTTCCGTATCAAATCCGCCCGTAATTAATACAGCGGCTCCAGTTTCTAACGCTAATTGATGTGCGTTCGTACGGTTACCAATAATGAGTAAATTCCCAGCTTCTGTATAGCGCATCATCGCTTCTAATTTCATAGCTCCGATTACGAATTTATTTAATGTTTTATGTAGTCCTTCTCTGCCCCCAAGTACTTGACCATCGACAATGTTAACGACTTCTGCATATGTCAGTTTTTCGATATTCTCTTTCTTCTTCTGTTCAATTCGAATTGTTCCGACACGTTCAATTGTACTAACATATCCTTTATTTTCTGCATCTTTAATTGCACGGTAAGCTGTCCCTTCACTTACACTCAAATCTTTCGCGATTTGTCTTACAGAAATTTTATGGCCTACTGGCAGGCTATTAATATGTTCTAAAATTTGGTTATGCTTGGTAGCCAAATGGTTTCACCATACTTTCTTTTCCCTAAATTCTTCATGTGTTGTACTTTTAGTATACTATATTTTCAAAACTGTTACACTCTCTCTTTGCATACCTGTACTATTTTTTTTATAACAAAATGTCTCTTGCATTCCACCATTCATTCTATTACAACAATGTAATGCTATTGTCATCTCATTCGATAGTTCGCACACTTGATTACCTATACAATTAAGACAAGAAATAAAACAAAGGAGCGAACACATGATGAAAAAATTTTTAGAGGTTGTAGGTGCTGTATTTTTAGCTTTTGTAGATGGAAAAAAAGTTGCAATGGAATTGAATGAAACACCTGAACAACCACGTACCAAAAGAAAAGAATCACCAAAACAAATACAAGCATTAAAAGCTGTCCTACACACATAAAAAACCCTTCACTTTTCTTTTTCAAATGAAGGGTTTCTTTTCTATAGTGTAATACTTTCTCCAGCTTCTAATACTTTCCCTGTACAATTTTGTAGCTTTTCTACAAATTGATATGGATCTTGTTCAATAACTGGGAACGTATTGTAATGCATCGGTACAACAGTTTTCGCATTAATCCATTTTGCCGCTAGTACAGCATCTTCTGGTCCCATTGTGAAATTATCACCAATTGGTAAAAATGCTAGATCAACTTTATTTAATTCCCCAATTAACTTCATATCAGAGAATAGTGCAGTATCTCCTGCGTGGTATACAGTTTTCTCTTCTGCTGTAAATAAAATACCTGCTGGCATACCTGTATATGTAATCGTCTTATTTGCTTCATCAATATAACTAGAGCCGTGGAATGCTTGTGTAAACTTCACTTTTCCGAAGTCAAATTCATGTGAACCACCAATATGCATCGGGTGTGTATTTACACCTTGCCAACTTAAAAATGTTGCTAGTTCAAATGGTGCTACAACAACTGCATTATTTTTCTTCGCAAGTTCTACTGTATCTCCAACATGATCACCGTGTCCATGCGATAAAAGGATTGCATCCACTTTTACATCTTCAGCTTTTAAATCTGTTTTCGGATTACCTGTTAAAAACGGGTCAATTAAAATAACTTTTCCATTCGCCTCAATTTTCACAACTGAATGTCCATGATAAGATACTTTCATTATTACATTCCTCCCCTATTCACATTCTCACTTTTTATTCTACATGATTTTTCAATCCCCTGTCTTTTCTAACATCTATTTACTTGTCATAACGCTTTCTTCCGAGTTAAAGTTATATTTGTAATTAAATATCTCGGGGGTGCCAATCGATGAATGCTAGATTAGAAAATTTAATGCAATGGCTAAAAGAAAAAAACGTAGAAGCTGCGTTCTTAACTTCTACACCGAACGTCTTCTACATGACAAACTTCCACTGTGAACCACACGAAAGACTTCTTGGTATGTTTGTATTCCAAGAAAAAGAACCTATTTTAATTTGCCCTAAAATGGAAGAAGGCCAAGCACGTAACGCTGGCTGGGCACATGAAATTATCGGATTTACTGATACTGACAGACCATGGGATATGATTGCAAAAGCAATTAAAGACCGCGGCATCAATGCAAATGCAGTTGCAATTGAAAAAGAACATTTAAACGTAGAGCGCTACGAAGAATTAACGAAATTATTCCCAAATGCAGCTTTCAAATCAGCTGAGGAGAAAGTTCGCGAACTTCGTTTAATTAAAGATGAAAAAGAACTTTCTATTTTACGCGAAGCAGCTAAAATGGCGGACTATGCTGTTGAAGTTGGTGTAAATGCAATTAAAGAAAACCGCAGCGAGCTAGAAGTATTAGCAATTATTGAACACGAATTAAAAACAAAAGGCATACATAAAATGTCATTTGATACGATGGTATTAGCAGGTGCGAACTCTGCTCTTCCACACGGTATTCCTGGCGCAAACAAAATGAAACGCGGCGATTTCGTACTATTTGATTTAGGCGTAATCATTGATGGTTATTGCTCTGATATTACACGTACAGTAGCATTCGGTGAGATTTCTGAAGAGCAAACTCGCATTTACAACACTGTACTTGCTGGACAACTACAAGCAGTTGAAGCATGTAAACCAGGTGTTACACTTGGCGCAATCGATAACGCTGCTCGTTCTGTTATCGCAGATGCAGGTTACGGAGACTTCTTCCCGCACCGACTTGGTCATGGACTTGGAATTAGCGTACACGAATATCCAGATGTAAAAGCTGGTAACGAGTCTCCATTAAAAGAAGGTATGGTCTTCACAATCGAACCTGGTATTTATGTACCAAACGTAGGTGGCGTTCGTATTGAAGATGATATTTACATCACAAAAGACGGATCAGAAATTTTAACGAAATTCCCGAAAGAATTACAATTTGTAAAATAATAAAAAAGGCAGCTTGATTGCTGCCTTTTTTATTTCTCTACTATTTCAAATTTAGCACCATCTTCTCCTCATACTTATCATCCCATTTAATCACAATCTCTATTGGTTCATCTTTAGAGATAGGCGCGCAACTTACACAAGAAGACTTCATTTCAACCTTTGCTCCTCTATGAACTTCTGAAGTTTGCGTCATTGTACGAAAGGTTTCATGAATAGCAATCTCTAAATTTTTAAATTCTGTATTTCCATCTCCGCCCTTATACTGAAATGTAAACATTCCATCTTCACTATCATCCTTAATATGGCCTTTATATTGTCCCGTCCAACTTTTGCTCTCGCTAGAAAAAGTAACATACCAAATCGAACAACTCCCTAAAAAGAAAATAGTAATAAAAAAGAATAATACTCTCTTCATCATGCCCCTCGATTCAAAAGCATTTATTTATTGTCTATTTCTTCCTTTAAATATTATTAAAAAAAGAAGGCCACTCAAAAAGTGCCTTCTTCTATTTCACTAATATTTAATTGAAATTTCACGATCCAAACTGAGAAAAGGTGGACAAGAAGCGCAAACGCCATACATGCTCCGCTTAAAAAAGTTAGTATAGGATGCGAATACACGTGCCCTAATCCATAGGATATCGCCACGAAAAACATAGTTATGTAAATATAAATTGCTCCATGTATTTGCCTCATATAAACCTCCTTTTCCCATAGTATAACATAAGTTTTCTGATTATTCACATTGATAGACTGTAATTAATATTTCTCAACTGTTACACCTCTTACAGCAGCCTTAATATATGGTGCTCCTTGTAAACTTTGTAAATCCTCTGTTTTGCCTGTTACAACTACACCGTATATTTGTAAGTCTTTTGGTTCGGTGTTTTTTATTTCTTTATCCCGCATTAACAGGCAGTAAGACCCCACATCAAAATTCAGCGGAAGTAAAGAAGTTAGGTGGGGGGCGGACTGCTCGTAAAAGCCCGATTGGTGAGGGCTGATAATCAGTGGGGGATGCCCTCACCACTGATTAAAGTTTCACTTTATAGTTTATCCTAAAATATTCTCGATATCCCTCTTTATTTTCACTTAAAGATATCCAAATACAGCTTTTATAAATTTTTCCATAATAAAAAGCACATTTATTTTGATGTGCTCTTCACATATAATTTAGTAAAATATGAATCATTTTTTGAAACAAAAACTCCCACTCATCTCTCCCCATACTATCGTTATGACTTAGTTGCCATAATAATTGAACGAGGATAAAATCCCAGCTTTTCATAAAATGATACAGCTTCATTTCCATACACTACTGTTAATTCAATTTCATCTATCTTTTTCACTTTAAACCATTCCACTGCACTATTCATTAATTTCAAACCAAATCCGTTTCTTCGGTATTTTTCATCAACAAATAAAACTTCAATCTTTCCGCTTACGCTTTTACTATACGCTATACAAAATCCTAATATATTATCTGTTTCTGACTCAATCAATAATTCAATTCTATATTCTCCGTACTTTGAGTTCTTTTTATAATTTTCAATACGTTCCTCAAATGTCATTCTTGGGTAATCGCCAGAAAAATATTTTGATTTATTATTATGATATTCATGCAATTTATTTAAGGATTCTCTTATTATCTCTATTTCATCGAGAGTGATATATTTATTACTAATTCTCATCCTATAGCATCTCCAATAATATATATTTCAGCAAAAAAATAAGACTGTTTTTTGTTCACAAAATATTACTCTATTATTCCATCGCTTCCCTCACAACATCTTGAATCATAACACCTTCCGTTTTCATATCAACAGATGGTGCTTCTTCATCAATACATTCATACCAAAACGCTAAGTGCTTTTTATCAATTTCATAATGAGAATTTTCGACAAGAGCCCCGCCTTCTCCTTGCACAGAATACCAATATAAGTATTCTTCTCCATCTCTTATTTCCCGGAAAATTGTCTCAACATACATCTTTTCGTCGTTTAATGTCAAAAGGACTTCTTTCATATTGTCATTAAGAAGCTGCATCCATTCATCTACACGATGACTTTTACCTTGTTTCACTTTGAATCTCGTTAATTCCACATTCATTTTTATTCCCCCGTTTTCTTACGTACAAACAATCTATATTCTATCGGATTATGAAAACTTAATTTACTAGCTAGTTTTTGCGAAGGAATATTGTCTACATAACAATCCCAGCACGGTGTAATATCATTTTGCATGCAATGCTCAACGAACCGTGTCGCAACAGCTTGAGCTAATCCTTTCCCTTGATGGGCTTCATGTGTTGCGATATCTATTTCAGCATAACCATTCCCGCTAAATATTGAGACACATTCAGCTACAATTATCCCATCTTGTTCTATACAAAATCCAAAACCACTATTCAAAAACGTTTCTTTTGATCCCCAATATTCTTTGTAGTACTCCTCTTTAAATTCACTGCTTCGCTCTATATCTCTTCTATCAATACGCTTCACTTCATATGTATTTTTGTTACAATCTCGTTTTCTCTCCTCAAAGGTTACTCTTTGAAATTTCATTCGCGGGATGTTCCGAAGTGTATTACTAAAACGCTCTTCTAACATCATTTCCCACTCTTCACTTGAAGTAAAGAGTGTAAATCTCTTCTCTGTTTTCTCAATAGCTGTTTTTAAATACGAAAATAACTCTTCGTTATAATTTTGATCATCAGTATCACCAAATAAATAATAGATACCGTTAGCTGTAATAATTAATCCTGCTGTTAACTTTTCGTTTACAAAAACTTCACCATCTATCATTTGCTCACATACCGCATAAGCAAACGTTGTCGTTCTTATATTACTTTCTAAAATCGGAAGGATTTTTCTATACTTGGCTACAGATAATTTCTTCATAATTGCTCCACTATAATCGTATCAGCCTCTATATGTTCAAAACAAAGATTTACCGTTCTCTTTAATGCTCTCGTTCTATGAATCGTACATGCTGGAATTAAAATAGAATCATTTGGCTTTAAAACCGCCGTTTCTCCATCTTCAAAATCGATAAGCAATTCTCCCTCTAGCACAATGAATAATTCATCCGAATTAGAATGATAATGCCAATCATATTCGCCAGTAAATACAGCGATTCGTAAGCAATGATTATTTACATTTGAAACGACGAAATTTTTATGTTGATCTTTAATATCCTTTGTTAATTCTATTAAGTTCACAGTTTCCATCTTTCGTCCCATCCTTTCATTAGTCGTTCTTCTAAAAAACTAACTTAATCTCCTCCGCCATCACTTGAGCTACTACAGTCATTGCTACTGTAGTCACCGAATCCACTTGATGAGCTTGCATAATAAGACGAATTTCTTTTCTTTTTTTGTACTTTTTTTCCACCATTCTTATTATTTGATAGTAATGTTCCAAAAACTAAAACATGTACCGAAATAGCTACCATAAGAAAAATAATAAGTACAAATACATGTAAAGATAAAATTGAAATTTGTAACTTAATTAAGTTAATGAAAATAATACTCATTACAATAAAATACATAACATTCGCCGCATCTATTAAACCACTTTCAAATTTCGACCTAGGTCTCTTTTTCGTAACTACTAACTCATGTTTACTCCTTATTACTCCTCTTTGTTTTTTACGCTTCCTCCGCTTACTTTTTCTTCCCAATTCAATCCCCCTTCCCTTAAATTTATATAATTCTAAATTATCACAATTACCACTTGTTAACAGTAATAAAAAACAATTTTTTACCTTATAAAAAAGACCCTCCTCATAAAGGAAGGTCTCAAATGTATTTCTATTATGATAAAGCAGGAGCTTTTTCAAGAAGCTCTTTCGCATCAGCGTATTGTAAGCCGTGCGCTTCTGCAACTGCTTCGAATGTTACATAGCCATCTAATGTGTTAATACCTTTTAGTAATGCAGTGTTGCCTAAGCAAGCATCTTTGTAACCTTTGTTCGCAATTTGTACTGCATATGGTACTGTTACGTTTGTTAATACAAGAGTTGACGTACGTGGAACTGCACCTGGCATATTAGCAACTGCATAATGAACAACGCCATGTTTTTCGTAAGTTGAGTTATCATGAGTTGTAATACGATCAGTTGTTTCGAAAATACCACCTTGGTCAATCGCGATATCTACAACGACAGAACCTGGTTCCATTGATTGAATCATTTCTTCAGTTACAAGTTTCGGCGCTTTTGCACCTGGAATTAATACTGCACCAATAACAAGGTCAGATTCTTTAACAGCTTCTGCAATGTTATATGGATTAGACATTAATGTTTTTACTTGGTTACCGAAAATATCATCTAATTGACGAAGACGTTCTGCACTTAAGTCAATGATTGTTACATCTGCACCTAAACCTACTGCAATCTTAGCTGCGTTTGTACCAGCTTGACCACCGCCGATGATTGTTACTTTGCCGCGTTTTACCCCTGGAACGCCCGCAAGTAAAATACCTTTACCACCTTTGTTTTTCTCAAGGAATTGTGCACCAATTTGTGCAGCCATACGACCAGCTACTTCACTCATAGGTGCAAGTAATGGTAAAGAACGATTGTCTAATTGTACTGTTTCATATGCGATTGATGCAACTTTGTTATCGATTAATGCTTTCGTTAATTCTGGTTCTGGAGCTAAGTGTAAGTATGTGAATAAAATTAAACCTTCACGGAAATAGCCGTATTCACTTGCTACTGGCTCTTTTACCTTCATAACCATATCTTGATTCCATGCTTCTTCAGCAGTTTCTACAAGTTTCGCACCAGCTTGTACGTATTCTTCATCCGTAAAGCCAGATCCTAAACCTGCTCCTTTTTGAACAAAAACTTCATGACCATTTTGTACTAAATGTACTGCTCCCGCTGGCGTCATTGCCACACGGTTTTCATTGTTTTTAATTTCTGTTGGAATACCGATACGCATGATTAGTTCCCCCTTGAGTTATGAAATGACCCCTGAATCATTTTTTAAAGCGCTTTCTACGCTCTTATATTTTAACATAATATCTCAATATTTGACAAAAAAATAACACGAGTTTTCCGATAGATTTAATTTTATATTAAAGGACAGTATTATCCGCACCTCTCAGCACAATGGATAAACTGTCCAATTATTCGAAACTTCATCTTATTTTATTCTATCGATGTCTATGAATAACATCCACTGCACCAGTCACTTCAATAATTGTACCGGTAATCATATCGGAATCGTCCTCACATAAAAACGAAATGGTTCTTGCAATATCTTCACCTGTTCCAGATCTACCAATCGGTGTGTTATGCTCTTTCAGCTGACGTGCTTCTTGAATAGTTGCCTCTTTCATCTCGCCTATAATATCACCAGGACATACCATGTTCGCAGTAATACCGTACTCCGCTTCTTCATAAGCAACTGTTTTCGTTAATGAAACAAGTCCTACTTTCGCTGCGGCAAAAGCTGAACGATAAATCCATCCCGGTGCACTATCCGCCCCTTGAAATCCGTAATTAATAATACGGCCAAAGTTCTGTTTTCTCATGACCGGAACGACAAGTTTTAATAAATGAAATACCGCTGTTAAATTTCCCTGAATCATTTCATTCCATTCATCTTCTTCATAATCAACTAACTTTTTTCGTTCAAATACATATGGACCAGCATTATTAATTAAAAAGTCAATTTTGCCAAAACGGCTCATCGCTTCTTCTACTATTTTATGTAAATCTTCCTTTTTCGTGACATCCGCTTGCACGAATTGTAGACGCTCTTCCACATCTTTATATGTTTCTTTCATCGTTTCCATAGCCGTGATATCGCTATGGTACGTTACTGTTACTGAATAGCCTTTAGCCAATAATTTTTCTGTTACTTGCTTTCCTAAACCTTTCGTACCGGCTGTAATGAGCGCATGTCTCACAAAACTGCCCCCTTTTAAATTGCTATACTTCATATGTAACAAGTTCTCGCTCCAATTACAACTAAAATGAATTGAAACAGAGTTTTCAAAATTATGTAACGTTTCTGGCAAGCACGTTACCAAAATTTGTTTTATAATTAAGTTGTAAACAGTTATAAAACAGATTGGGAGGAATTTACTATGAATAATACATATACAAATATTTTAATCGCGGTGGATGGTTCTAAAGAAGCAGAAAAAGCCTTTAAAAAAGCAATTCAAGTCGCAAAGCGCAACAATGCAACATTAACAATTGCTCATATCGTTGATGTAAAAGCATACTCAGCAGTAGAAGCTTATAGCCGTGCAATTGCGGAACGTGCAAATCTATTTGCAGAAGACTTATTAGAAGACTACAAAAAAACTGCGCTTGAAGCTGGTCTTGAAAAAATTGAAACTGTATTAGAATTCGGTAATCCTAAATCAAAAATTTCAAAAGAAATTGCTCCAAACCATAAAGTAGATTTAATTATGTGTGGCGCGACTGGTTTAAATGCTGTTGAGCGTTTCCTAATTGGTAGCGTCTCTGAACATATTATTCGCTATGCGAAATGCGATGTCCTTGTTGTTCGTGGTGATGAAGAGCAAGGTGAGCTTTAATTTATAGATAAAACACCAAGTCCACATAGGCTTGGTGTTTTTCATTTTATAAACTTCACTATAAACACAAGACATGCTACGACAACAACGGTAATTGCCAACACATAAGGCGGAAGAAACTTCAAAGACCATAACGCCATCATGATTGTCGCGATCGTTAAGTACGTTTGCTTTGCATCTGCTGTCATTTTTTTACGAAGTAAGAAGACGTACAAATAGCCAATTGGCGGCGTAATGAAGCAAAGAACATATATGATTTTTGATTTTAAATACCATTTTTGTTCTCCAAGTTTCTTTATATCCCCTTCTATTCTCTTATGCTCTTGTTCTCTCGCTTCTTCTACAAGCGGGTCTTCCTCTTCTCCTCGCTTTTCTTTCATATAAGGAAGAAAGTGCATAAAAAAATAGTATGCGAATACGAACGCTCCAAATCCAATATTTAATCTTTCTAATGGAATATGTTCACTAAAAAAAGCAGCAGTAAGCACTAAAGACAAACAGTACGTCATCATCCAAAATGAACGTTTTCTCTTTTTTTGTTCCATTTCTTTTTTATCTTGTACATATTTTCTTTTCGAAAACCATATTGAAATACAGCAGTCTACTACAAATAGAATAAAGATAAATATCCCGACGTGTACTGTTTCTACATCCTCAAATGAAAACATATTTGGGAATGCAACGTGTAATACAATTAGCGTGTACAAAATTAACCCTATAAAATAAATACGTCTCATTTTTCATCCCTTTCTTATTTCCTAACATTACGTTAACATACATTTTTTAGAAATAGACGGACAAAATATATATGTGTAAAAAAGGAGGATGCAACATGGATGATTCTGAACGTATTATTTTAGATGTGAATGGGAAAGAACTCGAAATGCTAGATACGATTCGTACTCATTTTAAAGAGAAACATGGCGTTGAACTAAGTAACGGTGCATTACTTAGAGATTTGATGGATATTGAGTATATTCGAATTACGGAAGATCGACATAAGTATGATTAAAAGAAAAACGACTGCAGGCGAATGCCATCAGTCGTTTTCTTTCTTTATTTAAGCTCTTGATGCTTCCCGCCCATACCACCTTGCTCATTGCTATCTTGGTGTACAGTTAGTTTATTTGTTTTCGTATCTTTTAAAACTCTATATGTATATGATTCATTTGGTTCATCTTTAAACTGCACATTCATTCCATACGAATCCATTTTGCTATAAAAGGCCGGTTTTATATATAAAATATCACTTTCTTTATATCCTTTATCTTGCAAATGCCACATCGTTGCGATAATCGCTTCTTCTCGCTTTTCTTTTTCACCAACATACATATATTTGTCCAAAAGAAACACTTTAGCATTTGCAATTAAACTAATTACCAGTACAATGATAAACACTATTTTTTTCATAGACTTCCCCTAAATTGTTATTTTTTACTATATTGTAACTTAAATATTATTAAAAAACAAAGTACGCCAGACTTTACTAGACTGGCGTACTTCCCAACTCAATTCTTAATAAATTCTTTCGTTAACCCCTTCGCCTTCTCCAAAGCGTTTTTGATTTGTTCAAACCCTGTCCCACCAGCACTATTACGACGCTTTACAGCCGCATATGGTGAAAGAACTTCATACAAATCTTCTTCAAATAAAGAGCTCATTTCTTGATATGTTTCAAGCGGGACATCTAATAAATAAATTCCTTTTTGTGTGCAATGTAGCACTAACTTCCCAACAATTTCATGAGCTTGACGGAATGGTAGTCCTTTGTTTGCTAAATAGTCGGCAATTTCTGTTGCGTTGGAGAAATCTTGCGTCACAGCTTGCCCCATTTTTTCTTTGTTTACAGTCATCGTTTCAAGCATGCCCCCCATAATATGAAGGCATCCTTCTACTGTTTTTACTGTATCAAACATTCCTTCTTTATCTTCTTGCAAGTCTTTATTGTAAGCGAGCGGTAATCCTTTCATTACTGTAAGTAAACTGAATAAATTACCGTATACTCTGCCTGTTTTACCACGGATTAGTTCCGCCATATCCGGGTTTTTCTTTTGCGGCATAATGCTGCTTCCAGTTGCGTATTGATCGCTCATTTCAATAAATTGAAACTCTTGGCTACTCCATAAAATAAGTTCTTCACAAAAGCGCGATAAGTGCATCATAAGCATAGATGAGTTACTTAGGAACTCCAGTATGAAATCACGATCGCTTACTGCATCTAAACTATTTTCATATATTCCATTAAATCCAAGAAGCTCCGCACTATATTCTCGGTCAATCGGGAATGTCGTCCCAGCTAGCGCTCCTGCTCCTAATGGGGAGATATTAATACGCTTTAACGAATCTTCATAACGATTTACATCACGCTCTAACATCCAAAAGTAAGCGAGAATATGATGAGCAAATGAAATCGGCTGGGCACGTTGCAAATGCGTATAGCCAGGCATAATCGTTTCAATATTATTTTCTGCTTGATGAACAAGAACAGTTTGCAATTGCTTTGTAGCTTTTATAATATGTTCTACCTTTTCTTTTAAATACAAATGCATATCCGTTGCCACTTGATCGTTACGGCTTCGGCCTGTATGAAGTTTCCCTCCTACTTCGCCAATTTGTTCAATTAACATCTTTTCGATATTTAAATGAATATCTTCTGCTTCTACTGAAAATTGTAGCTTATTCTCTTTTGCTTCTTTCAATAAATATTGAAGACCTACCTTTATTTTCTCTGCTTCTTCTTTCGTCACGATGCTCTGCTTTGCTAGCATCGTGACGTGTGCAATACTCCCGTTTATATCTTGATTTACTAATTGTTGATCGAAGGAGATGGATGCTCCAAATTCTTCAACCCATGCTTCCGCTTCTTCTGTAAAACGTCCGCCCCAAAGTTTGCTCACGCTTCCACCTTCTTTTGATTCACTTGGCTGTATACTTTCGTCGGTAAACCAAATAATGAAATGAATCCAACTGCTGCATCATGATTAAATTCGTCCTGGGCAGTATATGTTGCTAATTTTTCATCGTATAAAGAGTACTCAGATTTACGTCCTTCTACAATCGCATGACCTTTAAATAATTTCACACGCACTGTACCTGTTACATTCTTTTGCGTTTCTTGTAAAAATGCATGAAGCGCTTGTTTTAAAGGCGAGAACCATAAACCGTTATAAATAAGTTCTGTTATTTTCTGTTCAATCACTGGTTTAAAATGTGCTACTTCTTTTACGTGTGTTAAATCTTCCAACTCTTTATGCGCAGTGATTAACGTCATTGCTGCTGGGCATTCGTATACTTCACGAGATTTAATACCGACAAGACGATTTTCTACGTGATCAATACGTCCAACGCCGTGTTTTCCAGCGAGCGCATTTAACGTTTTAATTAATTCTGCAAGTGAATATGCAGTGCCATTTAAAGTAGTCGGTACGCCTGCTTCAAATCCGATTTCTACAAACTCTGGTTTATTCGGTGTATCTTCTAACGCCAATGTCATCTCATATGCATCTTCTGGCGGCGCTGCCCATGGATCTTCTAAAATTCCACATTCGTTGCTGCGTCCCCATAAGTTTTGATCGATTGAAAACGGGCTATCTAAATTAATCGGAATTGGTACATCGTTTTCTTTTGCATATGCAATTTCTTCTTCACGTGACCATTTCCATTCACGTACAGGCGCAATCACTTCTAAGTAAGGATTTAATGCTTGGATAGAAACTTCAAAACGAACTTGGTCATTTCCTTTTCCTGTACATCCGTGTGCAACTGCAGTTGCACCTTCTTGTTCTGCGATTTCTACTAATTTCTTTGCAATAAGCGGACGAGATAATGCAGAGACAAGAGGGTATTTCCCTTCGTATAAAGTGTGTGCTTGCATCGCCATCAATGCATATTCATTCGCGAATTCTTCTTGAACATCAATCATATATGATTTAATTGCACCTACTGAAAGTGCCTTTTCTTTTACAAACCCTAAGTCTTTACCTTCCCCTAAATCTAAACAAAGCGCGATAATATCATATTTTTTCTCTTGTAACCATTTAATTGCAACGGAAGTATCAAGACCTCCAGAATATGCTAATACAACTTTTTTCTTCTCCATTTTGCATCCCCCCAAAGAATAAATATTCATTTTCTTTTATAATAATTCAAACTTTACCACCTTTCACAAAATGTATCAAGAGTCATTTTCAAATTTTTTCAAACAATTTCGTCGAACTTCTTTCTGTTTTTCTGTACAATATAAGCAGGAAAACGGGGGTGAACTTATGGAAAAGTATTTCTTATACGATGAACATCTAGGAATTGAAATTCCGCATTTACAAGAAGACTGGGAAGAAATCCCCGAAAAAATGCAACATGCTATTTTACTAAAATGGGAACAAGTTCGCGGGAAAATTCCTGATCGTATAAAAGAACTTGAGCACTATATTAATACAAAACAACATTATTTAAATAACGAAGAAGACTTCGAAGTTTCTTGTAAACTAAATTCAGAAATTGCCGATCTTGCTTCCATCATTAATGACCTTTGGCTTTGGTATCGACTCACTCAAAATGTATCTGAGGGGAAAGCACACCAATGAAAAAAGCATGCCCCTCAATTACTTTGGGTCATGCTTTTTTTGTCGTAACATGATTTACAATATATCTCTTGTGCCGTTTTTGCCAAACACACATCAAAAGGGCCAACTAATATACTTCTTTCTTTCGGCAACTTTACAAAAGCAACAAGCTCTTCTTCATATTGAATTTTTTTCTGACATGAAATACATATTAATTCTTTTCTTTTGAACATTCCTTTTAGCATACCTTCACTCTCCCCTTCATCTATCTATATTAATATACTCTCATAATAGTTAAGACTTGTAAAAAAATGACACATTCCGAATCGAATGATTCATATACTATGTACAAAAGGAGGTCTACAGCTTATGCGTGCTTTCGTTATTATCGCTTTAACTTTTTTAAGTGTGATTAGTTGGGATGCGTTTTTTAAAGATAAAAGTGATGAAAAGAATACAACGGAATAAAACCCTTTTTTTCTTACTTATTGGACAAACCGTTACAAACTGTCCAATCCTCCGAAATAACTTAGGCTTTTCTACAAAAATATTTAAACATAACATTTTTTGTAGATTCCCTCCGTTTATTGTCGGTTTCCATCCGCATACATTTTTTAAAAGTATGATATAATAGTATAAATCTTGAAGGAAGGGATTTTGATATCATGATCGCTCGAAGGAGCATGTGGCATCGTATTGACGAATCATACACGTAGCGTATTTTTCAGCTCAGATACTTTAGTCTAGCGAAAAAAATACGAGAGTGGGGAAATTATGATTGCCCGAAGGATAATTTGGCAAAAAAAAGACTCTTCTTACACATAGCGTTTTGTTTAGGACTTAATTGTTACTAACTAAACAAAACAAAGACGAGCAGGATTGCTAAATGACGAATCCTACTCCACGTTTTGTTTAGTCGTTTTAAGACTTAAACTAAAACGAAGGTAGGGAGAATTGATGGACGAGAGGATTATTCGTTATTTCTTCAGCGACATATAGCGTAGTTAGTTTTTTCGTAAACTAACTGAAAGCTACATGTGAGCTCGTAGTTAGTTTACAACACAAAAAGGACTACTAACTACGGAAAGAAGGAATAACGATGAGGAACATCCAAAGTCGGCAAATTATTAAAGAAATTTTTATGGTTTTAATCGGTTCATTTATTTTAGCAGCAGCGCTATATCACATTCACTTCCAAAACCACTTAACAGAAGGTGGCTTTGTAGGAATTGCACTATTCATTCAAAACTTTTATGATATTTCACCATCTATTTCAACTGTATTAATGGATATCCCAATTATTTTACTGTGCGCTTCATTTTTAGGTAGAAAAATGGTTGGTTATTCATTCCTAGGTTCAATTTCATTCGGAGTATTTTATTCCTTTATGGAAAATTATTCTCCATTTACGGTAGATTTATCAAATAACTTATTTATAGCTGCAGTAGTTGGCGGTGCGTTAGCTGGTATTGGACTCGGTTTTATATTGCGATTTGGCGGTGCAACCGGTGGAGACGATATTTTAACAATTGTATTAAGTAAACGAACTCGTTTTACAATTGGGCAAATTTTCTTCGTCTTTGACGCGATTGTTCTTGCGCTTTCATTATATTATTTAAATTGGACAGAAATTGCTTTTACTATTCTTTCGATTGCCGTACAGGCAAAAACATTGGATTTAATTTATTATCCAAAAACAGAAAAAACAGCAGAAAAACAGCCAGTATCTGTTCCAATGTCCAAAAAACATGCAACAAATTAAAAAAGCGAAAGGCTTCGGCCTCTCGCTTTTTTTATGCTCTTTTTTCTTTCTCGACTATATGGCGCACTTGATAAAATCTATTTGCAAATTCAGTAACGTTTCTTGTTAAACGATAATTCACTGTAGATCCAATTGCCATTCCAATTACCGGTATACCTTGGAATAATTTACGACGAAGAGCATAAATCGAAAATGTCTTCAAAATTTGTTTTAACACAACCTCAGTAGAAGCTGTTTGTAGCACTGCTTCGTCTCCTTCGTAAAAGAACGAATCTTCCTGCTCCAGCTCTTGCAATAAATTGTACCATGCATATTGCTGAAGTCTTCCTGGTAGTAATGACGCATGAAACACCTTTAACGCAAGCATCATTTCGTACGGCTTGTTCACATCATGTCCAAATGATGTTGCAATAAGTTGGACTGCCTTCACATTTAACGCGATCATAACCGGAAAATCCGCCGTTAATAATAATAAACCTCCAGCACCTGTTGCCCCGCCTTGTACAAATGAATATAGACGATGACGTGCTGTTTGCTGCTCTGCTATGTATGTTAATTGATCAATAGATAATGCTTTCAAATCTTCAAGCTGTTCAATCGATTCATCAAATAATCTTGATGTTCCTAAAATCCGATTACGTGCATCTAACTGTGCTTGTGAACTTTGAATAAATGCATGCAAATGAAAGAGCCATCCATCTGCTTTCGTGAAGAATTCTTTTCGCTTTTTCTCAGGTAATTTCGCAACTGTAGTATGTAACCATTTATCAAACACTTTTTGAAAATCGGTCGCTTCTTGCTCAACTAATTGCGCTTCCCATTCTTTTATATTGTCTAAAATGGCTTGTTCTCGCTTCGATCGCATCGTAACAACCACCTCGTTCGATTTTTTTCTATTGTAACATATTTCTGCTTATTCTTTGCAAATATGCTTGTCTATCTTTATTCACATACCATTTTTGAATGGCATAAAATATTAACAAAAAGGATGAGATAAATCACATGAATCTATCCGATATAAAAAAAGAATATAATGCGGTATTCAGCTTAGGACAAAACTGCTGGCCTGCTTGGGCATTATATCAATTAGAATTATCACCATTTTTTGGCGTTATTGATTTTATGCTAAGCCCCTCATTAGAAAAAGTGAATGTATTATTACAAAATCGATTTGACCGCTTTTTAAATTTCGAAAATTTATCCTTCATCTCATTTTGGGATGATGATGCAAAATTAAGATTAAGGGACAACCTTTATGAAATTGACTCCTGTCATGACTTTAAAACAGATGTAAACACACCAACTTCTTGGCCTTCTTATACAGAAATTAAGTTAAACTATGAACATCGTATTAATCGTTTTCTAGCTACAATTGAAACGGCAGAATCCATATTATTTATTCGAACTGGAGGAACATATGAAGAAGCATGTTCCCTAGAACAAATTTTATCTCAAATCGTTACACATACATTCTCTGTCCTGTTACTAATTCCTGCCGATATACCAACTATCACCCAAGAAGATTGGGGATTACAACGTGTTTGCGTTATGAAATGTCCTATTATGGATGTATACCAATACAATGAAGCATTTTGGAAAAACTTATTTGATGGAATTATGATTAGACCATATTCTTAAATACATGACACCTTTACTACAAAACACATTATAATCTTCCTTATACAAAAAAAATAAGGAGTGATTGTATATGTATCCACGTGCAAAGGCTTTTGGCATTGCTATACATCACGGGCGTCTTCTCGTACAAGAATATCATTCAGCCGATGAAACATTTTACCGACCTCTTGGTGGTTCAATTGAACTTGGTGAACAATCAGCACATACCGTTATTCGTGAATTTAGGGAAGAGCTTCATACAGAAGTGGAAATCACCAATTATTTAGGTTGTTTAGAAAATGTCTTTCATCTAGATGGAGACATTGGTCATGAAATCATTCAACTATATTCTTTGCGTTTATTAGACACGTCACTATATGAAATGAAAATATTAAATATACAAGATGAGGAAACAGTAGCGTATGCGAAATGGATTCCTATTACGGCATTCATTCAGAAAGAAAAAATATTATATCCGGATGGAGTTTTAAAATACATCCAAAAGAAAAAAGACGAAATCCTATAGGATCTCGTCTTTCTTTTCATATATTAACCAATATCTCCAAGACGTAGTACATCACGAGCAATCATAACTTCTTCGTCAGTTGGAATTACGATAATTTTTACTGGAGAGTGTGGGAAGCTGATGAATGCTTCTTCACCGAATACGTTATTACGTTTTGCATCAAAGTATACGCCCATGTACTCAAGGCCTTCTAATACGCGCTCACGAATAATCGCACTGTTTTCACCTACACCAGCTGTGAAGATGATTGCGTCTACACCTTTCATACGAGCAGTGTAAGAACCGATGTATTTGTGGATACGGCTTACGAATACATCAAGTGCTACTTTCGCACGGTGGTCGCCTTCTTCTTCTTTCGCAATGATGTCACGTAGGTCACTAGAGTAACCAGTAAGACCTAACATACCACTCTTCTTGTTTAATACGTTAACTACTTCTTCTACTGTTTGGCCTGTTTTTTCCATGATGTATGGAATTAACGCAGGGTCAAGGTTACCAGAACGTGTACCCATTGTTACACCAGCAAGTGGAGTGAAGCCCATAGAAGTATCGATAGATTTACCGCCTTCTACTGCTGCGATACTTGCACCGTTACCTAAGTGACAAGAAAGTAAGCTTAAGCTTTCAATTGGACGACCTAATAATTCAGCCGCACGCTCAGTTACATATTTATGAGAAGTTCCGTGGAAACCGTATTTACGGATGCCGAATTTTTCATAGTACTCATATGGTAGGCTGTATAGGAATGCAGATTCCGGCATTGTTTGGTGGAATGCTGTATCGAATACTGCTACTGCTGGTACGTTTGGTAATACTTCTTGGAATGCTTTAATACCAACAACGTTTGCTGGGTTATGAAGTGGTGCTAAATCGCTTAATTCTTCGATATCAGCTAATACTTCATCAGTAATTAAAACAGAGTCAGCAAATTTTTCGCCGCCGTGAACAACACGGTGACCGATACCGCCAATCTCATCTAGAGATTTAACGATTCCGTTTTCAGTTAATTTTTTTAGAAGCATATTAACTGCTACTGCGTGATCTGGAATGTTTGTAATTTCTTTTTGTTTTTCGCCATCTACAGTAATAGTGAAGATACTATCTTCTAAACCGATACGTTCTACTAAACCTTTTGTTAATACTGTTTCACTTGGCATTTCAAATAATTGGAGTTTTAAGGAAGAGCTTCCTGCGTTAATCGCGATGATTTTTGACATCTAGTCTTTCGCCCCTTTTTCTCTTGGTAGTTGTGTGGATGTTTCCACAAACCGCTCGATTTTATCTGTTCAAATTCACTAAATATGAAAACGTTTCATCATTAGCAAATTTTATACTCACGATTTTAATTTAAACATCGTCCGACATATATTTCAAGTGAAAAAATTGTAACACCAAGAAAAAATATATATTACAGATTTCAAAAAATTCAGTTAAATCTTGTATATATTTAAAAATATGACATATTATATAAAACTGTACTACATGAATCACTAATGCTGTTACATATACCTAGCTTTATTTATGTGTTGCAAACCAAGTATTTAATTGATCCATAATGTCTTCCATCGCCTTCATGTTAGAGAATTTAGGCAACTCCACTAATAACGCCTGTTTTGGCATTGTTACATTAGCGCCTTTCTTTTGGAGAACAAATATACTTTTTGCATTTTTCTCGTTTTTAAACATGGAAACAGGAAGCTGTAATAACCCTTGAATAAAGCATGTTTCTTTAATAAATGCATGTAATTTTGGTGCCTGGTCACTTTCAAAAATGAAGTTTGGTACTAAGAAGAATAAGTACCCGCCCTCTTTCGTATGTTTCACACTTTGTTCAATAAATAAGTGATGGGCATATGACATTCCTTCATCTGCTTTTAATTTATATTCACTTGCACCGATTTCGTTTGGATAATAACCAACTGGCAAGTCTGAAACGACTGCATCAACTGGATCGATATAAAGTGGTGCTAGTCCATCTTGATGGAAGAATTCGATTGCATGCTTTTGTAAATTTGCATTTACTAAAGCAAGTTTAATTAGCACTTCATCCACTTCTACACCAAATCCACTCATTGTTAGTCCTTCTTTGGCGCTATTAAACACTGTAGTCATTAAGTTACCTGTTCCAATTGCAGGATCTAAAACTGTAATTTCATTTTGCCCTTGCATAAATTTATGGAATAAATAACTCATAAACATACCAACTGCATCAGGTGTCATTTCATGATTCGCTTGTACGCCTTCTTTCATTCCTTTTAAGATGGCTAACTGAAATGCTTTACGAATTTCTTCACCTTTATATGTTTCTTCATTAAACGTACTATATTCACGATTCAGCCTTTCAATTGCTGATTCGGATAATTCTTCTTGTAAAATCGCTCCCTCAAACAAGTTATCACCTGTCTCTACAAGCGCCTCTAAATATGTTACATCTAATTCTTTACGTAAAACTACCGCAGAAGAATCAAAAATAGAAAATAATGTTTCTACTGTCTGACTCACGTACATTCCTCCTTCTCTCTTTTACACATAACTTATATCATACCACAAAGTGTTTTTTTCCAAAAAGAAAAAGCGACCTCCTGTAAAGAGCTCCCTTTTAAGTTATATATGATATAACGTTTTTTCTCATATATCGATGCCGTTACAGAGCAATATATGAGAAAAAACGACCTCTTTATAAGAGGTCATTTCCTTCACATTACTTCGCAGATTTAGCTGCTTCTAATGCTGCTTCATAGTTTGGATGGCTTGTACCTTCGCTTACGTACTCTGCGTAAACTACTTTGTCGTTGCTATCTACTACGAATACTGCACGAGCAAGTAAACGAAGCTCTTTCATTACTAAGCCGTAAGCTTCACCGAATGAAAGGTCACGGTGGTCAGAAAGTGTTACAACATTTTCTAAACCGTTTGCTGCACACCAGCGTTTTTGAGCGAATGGTAAATCAGCGCTAATTGTTAATACTTTCGCGTTTTCAATACCTGCTGCATCTTGGTTAAAACGACGTGTTTGTGCATCACAAACACCTGTGTCGATTGAAGGTACAACACTAATTAATTTCACTTCGCCTTTGTATGTTTCTAAACTTACTGGAGATAAGTCATTTGCTAATACTTGGAAGTTTGGCGCTTGATCGCCAACTTTAACTTCTGTTCCAACTAAAGTCATTGGATTACCTTTAAAAGTTACGTTTGCCACTTGAAAATCCTCCCTTATTTAAACAAAATATGTACAATGTAAATGATAGTTTGTCCCTATCGATAATGCAAATAAAATCGCTTTATTTACAAAAAAATTAAAGAAGCTAACCTATTGATTAGCTTCTTTATTCGTTAAATTTGAAATTCAGGATCATCTTCTTTTCGTTTATCCATCATTTCTTTCACTTTATCAACAGCTTGTGGAGCTAATTCAATTATTTTATCGATGACGTGTGTTTGTTTATCTAAGTGCAATACTTTCACACCATCTCCATTTATAACAAGAAAGGCAACAGGATTAATAGAAACTCCTCCACCACTTCCCCCGCCAAATGGATGGCGGCCTGAATGTTCTACTTTACCAAATTCACTTCCACCAGCAGCAAATCCAAAACTTACTTTCGAAACAGTAAGAATTACACTTCCATCTGCCGCTTTAATTGGGTCACCAACAATGGTATTTACATCAGTCATTTGTTTTAAATGCTGCATTGCGGTTGTCATTAAACCTTGAATTGGATGGTCCATTCTATATCCCCCCTATGCTTGAACAGATTTTTCTGTCATACCAGATCTTTGCTTCCTCATAAATATGAGCAATTTCACCGCTGTTTTTATAGTGCGGAATATCCGAAAAGATGCTGTTAACTCACATCTTGACGCAAATCCTTTCCCTTGAAAAACAGGAGTAATTTCAAATTCTGGTACATCGACAATATGCATATATTGTCCGACAACTCCAGCAGCCATACCTTTTGTCCCCCATGCATATCCAGTGACAATTCCAGTACTAGCTGCGTCGCCTGCTCCAATTTGTGTATGCCATTTCCAACCATTGATTTTCACTCGTTTGAGAAAATCTTTAACAATAGTATGAACTTCTTGAAGCTTTTTTATCAGTTCACCAATGCTGTCAAGTTGCGCCATAATTTTATTATCGAGTCCGCCGTCCTCTTCAGCTTTTTCGATTTTCTGTCCTGTCTTTTTCTGCTGTTTTTCAATTCTTTCCAACACATCAAATGTATATCGAATCATCCATATTTTCACTTGAAGCAAACATTGCTTTTCCATTTCTGAATATAAAAATGTCACTTTAAGCTTTATTTTCGACAATAGTATAAACAAAATAAAAAGAAGAAGAATTATTATTCCAATTACGAACCACTTCATACGTATCATCCTTTCACTCCGTACCCATTATCGACAACTTTATTCATCATTAAACAGGGTTCTATAAGATTGAATATAAAAATTTTTCTAAAAATAAAAAGGTGTTTTGACAATTTATATCGAAATATATTATTTGAACATATCATCAGGGAACGGACTCTAATGATATGTAGCACGAAAAACAGAAAATTTAACTGCAGTGGAGGGATACATAATGGCAGATCGTCGCAATTTATTTTTCTTTTATGGTGATGACAAAGCAACGCTCGTTGAAAAAATGAAACCAATCTATCGTATTTTAGAAGAGAATGGATTTACCATATTAGATCATCCAAAAAATGCAAACGCTATCGTCAGTGTTGGAGATGATGCAACCTTCTTACAAGCCGTTCGTAAAACTGGTTTTAGAGAAGATTGTTTATACGCAGGGATTTCTACGAAAGATGAAATTTCTTTCTACTGCGATTTCCATATTGATCACGTTGATACAGCCCTTCAAGAAATTACAAAAAATGAAATTGAAGTGCGTAAATATCCAACAATTCAGGTAGATGTAGATGGCAGTACATCTTTCCATTGTTTAAATGAGTTCTCATTACGTTCTAGCATTATTAAAACATTCGTTGTAGATGTTCACGTTGATGATTTATATTTCGAAACTTTTAGAGGGGACGGTTTAGTAGTTTCTACCCCAACAGGAAGTACTGCTTACAATAAATCATTGCATGGTGCAGTTGTTGACCCGCTTATCCCATGTTTCCAAGTAAGCGAACTAGCATCTTTAAACAACAACACTTACCGTACGCTCGGTTCACCTTTCATTTTAAATCACGAACGTACATTAACTTTAAAACTAAGACCAGACGGTAACGATTATCCTGTTATCGGCATGGATAACGAAGCGCTTAGTATTAAACAAGTGGAAAAAGCTGTTGTACGCTTAAGCGATAAACAAATTAAAACAGTTAAATTAAAAAACAACTCTTTCTGGGAAAAAGTACAGAGAACGTTTTTATAGGATTAAAATAACCGCAGAATTATGGAATTCCATAATTCTGCGGTTATTTATTTACCCCGATTGGCGCGGACAATAATCTCTTACTATCCGGCCGTTATTCTTGTCAGTTTTTGTCGGTAAGTTGATATATTCCGATAATCGCTCATATATTTTTACGCATCTTTTCTATAGACAACTTGGCCATCTATTACGGTCATTTCTGCTTGTACTTCTTTTATTTCTTCTGCCTCAATTTCAAACATATTGCGGTCTAATATTGTAAAGTCTGCTTCATATCCTTTTGTAATTTGCCCTCGCTTCGCTTCTTTTCCAATTGCATAGGCACTTCCTGTTGTAAATAAAGAAACAGCCTCATATACCGTTAATCTTTCCTCAGGCATATAGCATACACCGTCAATAAAACTTCTACGTGTAACAGCGCTATATATGCCTAAAAACGGATTCACTTGTTCAATAGGAGCATCTGAACCACCGTTGCAGTGTAATCCTGCTTCCAGTAACGTCTTCCAAGCGTACGCATAACGAAGACGGCGCTCTCCTAGTTTTTCAATGACTGACGGAAAATCTGATGAAAGAAAGACTGGCTGTATATCTATAATGACTTGCAAGTTTTTCATTCTTTCAATTAACTCCTCACGAGCAAGCTGACAATGAATAATGCGGTCACGTAACCCTTTTGCTGGTGGATATAATTCGAGTGCATCAATGACATATTCAAGCGATAAATCACCGATAGTATGAATCGCAACTAGCATATGTAAATCTCGTGCTTTCTTCACTAATTCTGCAAGTTCTTCACGTGAGAAAATCGCAACCCCATTCGTTTCCTTAGCATCTTCATACGGTTCACTTAATAATGCTGTTCTTCCGCCAAAAGAACCGTCAGAAAAAATTTTCATTGCCCCAAATTCAATATAATGTTCATTTTCATATTCTTTTCGTTCATGTGCTACTTCATGGTGAACGAGCAAATGGGCTTTAAATGGCATTTCTTTTATCACATGAGAAAACGCATTATGCGTTTTTCTAAAACCACCATAATAATTTAAATCTTCCGTATGCCCGCCAACAAGTCCGTATTTCCAGCAATCTTTAATCGCTGTTTGCAGAGCTCTTTGTAAATAAGCTTCATCAATTTCTGGCTGAACATGTTTAATTAATTCTTGCCCTTGTTCATATAAAAGTCCTGTTAACTTATTTGATGAATCCCTGCCAATTTTCCCGCCTTTTGGATCTTCTGTCGCTTCTGTTATATTCACTTCTTGCAGTATGTATGAATTCACCCATGTAACGTGACGACAAACTCTCTTTAATAAAATAGGATGGTCTTTCGAAATTTCATCTAAATCACGCGCGTGAACATCTTTCGTATCTGTAAAGTTATTTTCATTCCATCCTTCTCCAATAATCCAAGAGCCCTTTGGAGCTTCTTCCACTCGCTTCTGAACAAGAGCCAGTACTTCGCTATAAGATGTACAATTTGATAAATCTAGACGGAGTAATCTCTCTCCATGCCCAATAAGATGCATATGGCTATCAACGAGACCTGGGATCATTGTTTTTCCTTTTAGGTCATGTAACTTTACGTTTGAATATCTGCTTTCTAATTCTCCCTTATTACCAGCATCAACAATTATGCCGTTTTCAACGTAAACAGCGTCCACTTGTTCATTTTCTTCTCTCATTGTGTAAATGGTGCCGCCATACCAAATTTCTCCCATATATCCCATCTCCTTTATTTTTTATTGTATAAAAAAAAGCACCATTTCAAAACATGGTGCTTTTCTAAAAATTACTTTTGTTCAGTAGTAGACGTTGTAACTTGCCATTCAATATTAAATTTATCTTTTACTTGTCCGTATGCTGGGCTCCAGAATGTTTCTTGAAGTGGCATGATAACTTCTCCACCTTCTTGTAACTTATCGAATACTTCTTTTGCTTTTTCTGCATTACTAATTTGAATTGCGATTGTTACTTGAGATCCGATTGCATGTCCTTGACCTGGGAATGTATCAGAAATCATAAGATCCGTATTACCAACTTTTAAAGTAGCGTGTAAAACGCGCTCTTTCGCTTCAGCTGGAATCGGGTATTCTGGATTTTCAGGCATGTCACCAAAAGTTTGCATGACTTCTACTTTTGCATCTAAAGCCTCTTTATAAAACTGTACAGCTTCTTGCCCACTACCATCTAAAACTAAGTACGGATTAATCCCTAAAATCATACGGACACCTCTTTTTTAAGTTTATAAAATCGAACTTGTGTTCGTTTTTTATATTATCATTGTTTTGCATTTCATTCAACTATTTACTTCACTGTTTTCAAAATTATTTTGACGGAATCTCCATCTCTTGTTTTCTAAGTTCAATACGGCGAATTTTTCCAGAAATCGTTTTTGGTAGTTCATCTACAAATTCAATTTTGCGAGTGTATTTATATGGTGCAGTGAGTTCTTTGACGTGTTGTTGGAGTGTTGGAATTAATGTTTCTTCGTTCTTTTCTATATTCTCTCTTAATACGATAAATGCCTTCACGACACTTCCACGAATTTCATCAGGACTTGCGACAACTGCACATTCTCTTACGTAAGGATGTTTTACAAGTGCATCCTCTACTTCAAACGGCCCGATTGTATAACCAGAGCTAATAATGATATCATCACCGCGCCCTTCAAACCAGAAGTAGCCGTCTTCATCTTTCTTCGCTTTATCACCTGTAATATAATAATCACCGCGGAATTGCATCGCTGTACGTTCATCGTCTTTGTAATATTGTTTAAAGAGGGCCGGCGTTTCAATGTGAACTGCAATATCACCAACTTCGCCTACTTTAACTGGAGTACCTTCCTCATTTATGATATCGACGTGGTTACCTGGCGTTGGTTTCCCCATTGAACCTGGTCTAATATCCATCCCTTTCATTACACCAACAAGTAATGTATTTTCCGTTTGCCCATAGCCGTCTCTCACTGTAATATGAAAGTGCTTTTGGAACGTTCCAATGACTTCTCTATTTAACGGCTCACCTGCTGATACAGCGCTATGTAATGCCTCTAAATTGTACTGGCTTAAATCTTCTACCTTTGCCATTAATCTATACTCAGTCGGTGTACAACAAAGTACATTCACCTTATTATCGTCTAATAAGTTCAGGTACGTTTTCGGTTCAAACTTACCGTGATATACAAACCCTGTTGCCCCTGATCCTAGCGTTGCTAAAAACGGGCTCCAAATCCACTTTTGCCAGCCTGGACTAGCTGTTGCCCATACAATATCATTCTCTTCAATTCCGAGCCAATTTGGAGCGCTCGTACGTAAATGAGCGTATGCCCACGCATGTGTATGAACGACACCTTTTGGATTTCCTGTCGTTCCTGACGTGTAAGATACAAAGACCATATCTTCTTTATCTGTCTTCGCCATTTCTAACCTGTCACTCTCTGTTTCTAACGCTGTTTTTAAATTAATCCATCCATCTACTGACTGCTCGCTCAGGACAAATTTCCGAAGAGATTCCATCGCTTCTATATCATCAAACTGCCTAATATACGGCTCATAGCTTACTATCGCTTTTACTTCTCCATGTCCAATTCGATATTCTATATCTTTTTTACGTAACATTTCCGAGCTTGGAATTACGACAAATCCTGCTTTAATAGCAGCAATATACGTCATGTACGCTTCAATTAAACGCGGCATCATAATAAGAAGCTTGTCCCCTTTTTGCAAACCACTTTTTATAAAAGCGTTTCCAATTTTATTCGCACCTTGCATTAATTCAGCGTATGTAACTTCCCTTCGATTCCCTTTATCATCTTGCCAAATTAAAGCTAATTTCCCTTTATCACCCGTATATTTCTCTATTTCAGAAACTAAATTATAAGACGGTGGCGCCAACAATTCTTCTCGCTTCATAAAATATCCTCCCTTTTCTTTATGCCTCCTTTATATAATAAAGAATTTTCTGTTAATTTTGAACCCTCTTCTTTTGACAAATTTTTCAGTTCTGTCGAATTACTAAATGAAATTACATCAACTTACCGACAAATGGCAACACAAAAAAGAAAGAGCGGGAGAACCCGCTCTTTCTAAGCCATCATATGGGATTATTTTTGGTAACCGCCTAATTGTTGCTCAGCTAGTGAAACTAGACGTTTAGTGATTTCACCACCAACAGAACCGTTAGCGCGAGCTGTTGCATCAGCTCCAAGTTGAACACCAAACTCTTGAGCGATTTCGTATTTCATTTGGTCTAATGCTGATTCAGCACCAGGAACCGCTAATTTATTTGTGCTACGTGACATGTTATATCACCTCCTTGTGAGTATAGAGTGTGATAAATAACATGACTTCATACACGTTTTAGATATGGTAATTTATGGTTTAGAAAAGTTCTTCAAATTTTTCTTCTTCCGCCACTACTTCTATCGTTTGTAATACCATTGTTTCTTTGTTCGCTACAGCTTCATCGATTAATGGTGTGAAATCGTATTTCGCTTCAAAACGATTTGCTTTTTCACGTTTCGGCTTCGTCGCTGGGCTTGCTGGTGTAAATACAGTACAGCAATCTTCATATGGACGAATTGAAATATCATACGTGCCGATTTCTTCAGCGATTTTAATAATCTCTAATTTATCCATCGTAATAAGCGGACGAATAACTGGGTAGTTTGTTACTTCGTTAATCGTATGCATACTATCTAACGTTTGGCTTGCTACTTGCCCAAGACTTTCACCAGTCGTAATTGCAAGTGCTTTACGCTCCTCAGCAATACGTTCTGTAATACGCATCATCATACGGCGCATAACCGTCATTGAATAGCTAGATGGGATTTCTTTATTAATCGTTTTTTGCACTTCTGTAAACGGAACAAGGTGAAGCGTTACTCGTTTACAATACTTCGTTAACTCTTGCGCTAAATCGATTACTTTTTGTTTTGCACGCTCACTTGTGAAAGGTGGACTATGGAAGTGAACTGCTTCCACAGATACGCCGCGTTTCATCGTTAAGTAAGCTGCTACTGGGCTATCAATACCACCAGAAAGAAGTACCATTACTTTTCCGCCAACGCCAACTGGTAAACCGCCAGCTCCCATACGCTCATCACACATAATGTAGCTATAACCACTGCGAATTTCTACACGTACATTTACATCTGGATTATGAACATCTACAGTAATATCTTCTGTATTTTCTAGAATGTGTCCACCAATCTCAGGTAATAATTCCATCGTTCTCATTGGGAAATGCTTATAAGAACGGTGTACAGTAATTTTAAATGTTTTCACATCGCCTTTTACTTGTAAGAAAGCTGCTAATGCACCTTCTTTAATGTCTTCTAATTCTGATGGTACTTTCATCGCTAAGTTAAATTTATGAATGCCAAATACATCTTTCAATCTTTCAGATACCGCTTCATGATCTTCGCCATTTAACTGGATGTACATACGGTCATGTGTTGCATCGATTTTAATATTTGGGAATTTTTTCAGTTTGAACTTCACGTTATCTTTTAATGTGCTTACAAATTTAGAACGGTTCTTACCTTTTGTCGTCATTTCTCCATAACGCACTAAAATATATTCATATTTCAACATAATTTCTTTACCTCATCACTTCATATAATTTTGGCATCGTCTCTTTTACAATACCTTCAAATTGTTTTACTTCTTCCATTGTGTTTTCTGGTGCCAAACTAATACGAATAGCGCTTGCAGCTGCTGCATGCGGCACTCCCATTGACACTAACACTCTGCTCACTTCATTTGCTTTTGAAGAACAAGCAGATTTCGTTGACACATATACACCGTGTTCTTCTAAAGCATGAACGACTACTTCTGGTTTTAAACCAACAAATGATACATTTAAAATGTGCGGTGCTGCATATGCAAGCGACGTGTTAATCGTTACATCTTCCATCTCTTTAAAGAAACGAACAAGCTCTGCTTGTAAACTTTGCAAATGAGCTACCTTTTCTTTCACTTGTTCCATTGTCATGCGAAGTGCTTTCACCATCGCTACAATGCCAGGTAAATTCTCTGTACCAGAGCGATACTTAAGCTCTTGTTGACCACCTGATAAAATCGGATCTAATCTTACGCCATCGCGTACATAAAGAAGACCTGTTCCTTTTACACTGTGGAATTTATGTCCAGATATTGAGCAAAGATCAATATGAGAAGCATATAAATCAAGCGGTACTTTTCCTATCCCTTGTACATGATCTACATGGAATCTTATTTTCGGATGATTCGATAATAACGTTCCAATTTCAGCAACGGGTTGAATTGCTCCGGTTTCGTTGTTCACATGAATAATTGACACAAGAATCGTATCTTCACGAAGCGCTCGTTTCACATCTTCTACCGATACAACACCATGCTCGTTAACCGGTAAATATGTTACATCAAACCCGAGTTCTTCTAATTGCTTATATGCTTCAAACACAGACGCGTGTTCAATATTTGTTGTAATGATATGTTTGCCACGCGAACGATTCCTCATCGCTATCCCTTTAATCGCAAGGTTATTTCCTTCCGTTCCACCTGATGTAAAAATAATTTCAGAAGGTTTAACACGAAGAAGCTGCGCTGCAATCGTTCTTGATTGTGTTAATAGACGCTCTGCCTCTCCTCCAAGCGAATGAATAGAAGAAGGATTACCAAAATATTTCCCAGCAACCGTCACGTACGATTGAAGAGCTTCTGGATATGGCTTCGTCGTCGCACTATTATCAAAATAGATCATCGTTCTTCCCCTTTCAGCGCTATCACATCGTATAATCATATCATAAATACGTGTCATTACGCTAAGACTACGCAAAGGTTCCGTTTTATCTCGATTGGTGAAGGCTAATAATTGGCGAGGATGCCCTCCCATTACAGTTTCACTTTATCTCGCGTTAACGGGCAATAAGACTCTCACCTCAAAATCCAGTTAGAGCAAAGAAGTTAGATGGGAGATTAACTGCCCGTAAATGTCCGATTGGTGAAGGCTAGTAATCAGTGGGGATGAATCCTCCCACCGATTACAGTTTCACTTTATTTTGAAACGAATAACCTTGCTGTATTCCGCTATTCATTATAGCAACATCGCCTGCAAAATTACATAAAAAAACAAACCCTTTTATGAAAGGGTTTGTTCATTGTCTACATATTCAGCTATTTTTTGAACAACGCCAGGTTCAAGTTGCTCTAACACTGAAGCCGCTTGTTCTAAAGCTGCATCGTATTGGTATTCACGGAATAATTTCTCAGCATAATTTAAACTTTCTGCTAGGTTTTCATCATGACTACGGTAACGGTTACCGTACTGAATTAATTTTTCCACTAAATACGCTTGTCCAATTAACTCTTCTGTCATTTCAGCCACACCGTTCACAGTTGTGTATGCTTCTTCTAAACTGCTATTTACAGCGTTCATATTTAACGGCTTCACTTCTAATTGTTCATATACAGCTTGCATTGCCATTTGCCCTCTTTTTAAATCTTCCATAATACTCTCTGGAAGACCTGGCAAATTCGACTTTTGCATAAAGCGTTTCGTTTCGAAAATAGTATTTCGCATTTCTTGTAACTTCTCACGTGCTTCAAATTCTTCTTTGCGCATCGTTTGCAGCATTTCTTTATATTCTGTATGAAGTACTTTTAACGTTTCACATTGCTCATAAACCTCTTCTAGTTCCTCGCGAATAATAGAGAAGGCAATATCTTGTTCTGCAACGCGTAATTGTAGCATTTCAAAACGTTTCGTTAAAATGTGCATTTGCTTTTCAATTACTTTTTGAGACTCAATGTCTTTATCTTGTAACTGATAGCTTTGTTTCACAAGTTGTGTTTCTGTTTTCGTTTCAATCGTTTCGATGCGCATTTCTTCTAAATCATCATAAACAGAAAGTGTTTTTTGCTCCACATAATGTCTCGCATGTACTTCTTGTTCCAGTTGATCGTAGAAGCCATCTAAACGTGTTTTTAAGTTTTCTACTTTTTCAGCCGCTTCTGTTATATGAAGCTCCTGTATATCCATTAAACATGTTTGTAGTTGTTTCGTCATATCACGAACTTCTTTAGGGACTTCCAAATAATCTAATACATAACCTTGTCTTACCATATCATTGTGTCCGTGTAATAAATCTTCCAGCTGAACTGGTAACGTCGCTTGACACTCTACCAATAAATCTGGAATTTGGTGAATAATGATTTCTAAATCTGCTAAACCTTCTTCCAAACTAATAACAATTTCTCTCGCTTTTAAATAGTCGCCATTGTTTGTCGCTTCTTCAAAGGTTTTAAATTTCTCAGATTCAGCGTCTAGCATCTCTTCGATTTTCTGCTCTGCTGCTCCATACATATGTCTATGAGCAAGAACACTCTTTTTCATACTACGATATGTATCACGTAACCCTTCAATTTCCGAGCTATTTTTCTCATGGCTTTCTAACAATTGCTGTAATTCATTTAAAATGTCCGTAATACGATTATCAGCGTCATCTAAACCACTTATGGATTCGTTCATCGCATGCTTTGCTTTTCGGAAGGAGAATTGCGAGGCGAATTTTCGCGCTTGCGCTAAATCTTTGTCAGCTTTCGGAAGGGTTGTTGATACAATTTCATCCCATTCTTCACGCCATTTACCAAACAGTTCTTCTGTTTGACCCGTCATGTTTAAATCTTTTACCCGTTTTAGTTCATCTGCCACAGGTTTATCTTTTATCTCTTGTTTCCACTGCTCCAGTGCTTCAATATCTTTATATGAACGATTTCTTATCACAAGCTCTATCATGAGCAGCACTAGAATAGAGCTTACTACAATGATAACGATCGTCAGGATAGAATCCATGCAAAAAAGCCTCCTAGTTATATCTCTTTTTTTGTCCGTTCCGTTTATGAAATGGAAGGCATTATGTATAAAAAGGGAATTCCCCTATATTTAACAACTAACAATGTACTAATCATACCATGTAATGGTTTGTTTTTGACCTAGTTTTTTTAAAAATTTCATGTTCCTTTCAATGTGATTGTAATCTTTCTCAATATTCCGCCTACCTCACTACCTATCCTCAAATGATTGTAATAACAAACAATCTTTCGTATGGGATACGAAATAAATTTTCCGCATGAGTGGTGGTTCAACAGAAATTACATGTACATTTCCTTGCCTTACAGACTGCTCTACTGCCCTTTCTGGAAGTAACGTGATACCAAGGCCAGCTTTTACCATTGCAAGCATCGGTTCTGCGTAAGATGTTTCCACAGCTATAGTTGGTTTTACACCTATTTCATGAAACATGTTCATAATCATTTTCCTTACATCACATATTTCTGGATATACAATTAATTTTTCATTGTGCAGCTCTTCTATTTGAATGACTATCTTCTCTTTGTACGGATGATTATTTGAAACGGCACAAACAATTTTCTCTTGTTGCACTTCTTTTATATACGTAGCACCTTCTACTACTGAATCGATGAACATCGCGTCAATCTCCCGCGCTTTAAATAACTCTCTTAATACTTCCGTATGTCCGATTTGCCATTCCACTTCGAACTCATCACCTAATATATCTTTACATTCTGATATGTAATACTCCGCTAAACTCGGTAGTATACCAATTGAAAACTTCCGGTTCTCTTGATACCCCCTCATTTCTGTTTTCACTTCATTTATTTGCTCCAAAATTGGTAACATTCTTTTTATAAATAACTCTCCTGCCTCCGTTAACTCTACTCCTTGCGCAGAACGTTTAAGTAAAGTAACCTCTAAATCCGCTTCTAACTTTTGAATTTGTTTACTAAGCGCTGGTTGAGATATATGTAAAATCTTACTTGCCTTTGATAAACTTCGCGTATGCTTCACTTCAATAAACGATCGTACTGCCTCCAAATCCATTGTACACACCTCTAACAAAAAGTTATAACCGTTATAAGAAATCGATATTTCCTCCTATAAACAATTACTCTTTATACTTATTTCATCAACTTACTATAACGAAATGTAAAGGGGAAAGATACTCTTGAACAAAAAACAAATGCTACTCGGATCCTTTCTATGCTTACTCGCCGTCACTGCCTGGGGATTTATGTTTCCTGTAATGGCAAATGCTCTGCAATTTATCGATCCATTCTTCTTCACAACGCTTCGCTATGGATCAGCAGCTATTATTTTTCTTATTTTGCTATTAATTACTGAAGGAAAGACTTCACTCCGCTTAGAAAAAAGAACACTTTCTCTATTCTTTTACGGGACAGTCGGTTTCGCGGGGTATGGTTTTCTCGTTTTCTACGGACAACAACTTGCCGGACCTTCCGGAGCAATCCATGCAGCTATGATTCAATCCCTTATGCCACTGATTGCCTTATCACTGCAATGGATAACGAAAAATCGCCGCCCACAAAACTATACATTCCTTTGTATGTTTGTTGCATTACTTGGTGTTATGCTTGTCATTTCAAAAGGAAATATTCACTTATTATTTGGAGCTGCAAGCCACTTATCAACAAATATATTGATGCTATGCGGCGTTACTTGCTGGGTCATTTATACAAACGGGGGTGCTCGTTTTCAATCTTGGTCACCACTTAGGTACACGACATTAACTTGTTTATTTGGCTCCATTTCACTCATCGTTATTGTTACTTTCTTAACGTACACAAATATAGTTACTATACCGTCACTGCGTACAGTTGTGAGCGTTCGTTTTGAGCTCTTTTATATGTCGATTATCGCAGGCGTTATCGCTGTATTTTGCTGGAATATGGGAAATCGCTATATTTCATCTATTAACGGCATATTATTTATGAATTTAGTTCCTATCCTTGCACTAATCGGTTCTATCTTTCGAGGTTATACAGTGGATAAAATTGAAATCGCTGGAGCTGCATTAACAATTATCGCGCTATTATGTAACAATTTATGGCAAAGAAAAGTAAACATAAAAATCCCCACCTCAGTTCGTTAGGTGGGGATTCTTCACATATGAACAGCTCTTGGCCATTCATGGTACATATTCGCTTTACATAATGCTTGTTCCATCCATTGCTCAATCTCTTTCGTATACATTTCTATGAAAAATGTCTCAGACGGGAAAGAATGGAGTACTTCTGATATATATTGTGGATATAAAAACGGCATACTTATCATACCTTTTAATTGCGTCATAAACATTGTAAATGATACTTTCTGAAATTCTTGTTTCATTTGTCCTTGTCTAATCATT
Organism: Bacillus cereus group sp. BfR-BA-01349; assembly: GCF_022663795.1. Taxonomy (NCBI): domain Bacteria; kingdom Bacillati; phylum Bacillota; class Bacilli; order Caryophanales; family Bacillaceae; genus Bacillus; species Bacillus cereus group sp. BfR-BA-01349. Next base: position 51,444 of record NZ_JAKUGE010000003.1, on the reverse strand, counting down.
TGTTCTATATAATATCTTTCTTTAGAAAAATAAACGGTCATCACTTCACGAATTAATGTCGTATCAAGCGAAAGCTCTCGGTAGAAGAAACGTGTTAGTTCTCTATTTTCAAATTGATATCGTAAAATCCCGCGCACCATTTGCACCATTACATCTTTAGTCGACAAATACTCTCTCTGTTCAAACGACATTTCAATCACATGAATATATCCTTCTAAAAAATCAGTAATAAGCTGTTCTAATAAACCTTGCTTCCCAGCAAAATAATATGAAATATTCGCTACATTCACATCCGCTCGCTTTGCAATGTCTCGCACCGACGTTCCATCATAACCTTTCGTATTAAACAACGATATTGCCGCATCAATTACTTTTTGTTTCGTCTGCTTCATGCGCTCACTTCCCTTCACTGAACAGCTATAGTTTAAATTTCTTGACTTTTAAGACAAATTCCTTTAATTTTCTATCGACAAAGTCATGTGAAATACATCATATTTTGCTAATATTTTACACATCTCGATAAAAAAGGAGCTGTTTCCATGTTTACTAAAGAAAGTTATGCAGGATCTCGCGTGCAGCAATATGAGACAGTAATTAAACAACTGGATGCGTTATTAACTGGCGAATCAAACGTAGTCGCAAACTTATCAAATGCGTCCGCATTATTAAACCAATTTTTAGATCGCGTTAATTGGGTTGGCTTTTACGTAACAGAAGGAACTCAGCTTGTTCTTGGACCATTCCAAGGAATGCCTGCTTGCGTGCGCATTCCATTTGGACGAGGCGTTTGCGGCGTTGCAGCTGAAACGAAAACAACGCAGCTTGTAGCAGACGTTCACCAATTCCCAGGTCACATCGCTTGCGATAGTGCTTCTAATTCGGAAATCGTTGTACCGATTGTGAAAGAAGGAGCTGTCATTGGTGTACTTGACATTGATAGTCCTGAAAAGAATCGTTTCGATGAAGTAGATCAGCGCTATTTAGAAAAGTTTGTGGAAACACTCCTAAAACATATGTAAAAAGAAAAGAGCGAGTTATCGATTTAGTACGCCCTGTACAAAACCGATAGCTCACTCTTTTTTCATTGATTAACAGTAGATATTTTCTTTAATGCCTGCTCTAAATCAGAAACGATATCCTCCCACGATTCTAAACCGACTGATAAGCGTATTAAATTATCGAAAATGCCCATTTCTTTTCTTAGTTCAGCTGGAATCGCAGCGTGCGTCATCGTTGCTGGATGCTGAATTAACGTTTCTGTATCTCCTAAACTCACCGCAATTGTAATAAAGTGAAGATCATTAATAAACGCTTGCGTCTCTTCTTTTCCGCCTTTTACTGAAAAAGAAATAACACCGCCCCCGCGTTTCATTTGACGAGATGCTAACTCCCCTTCTGGATACCAAACACCTTCTACCGCATCATGTTTTCTTAGGAACGATACAATTTTTTCTGCATTATCACAATGACGATCCATTCTTACTGCTAACGTCTTTAACCCGCGTAATAATAACCACGCATCAAACGGTGCCATAATACCGCCGATATCCTTTCGCATCGGGCGAATCTTTTCAGCTAATGCTTTCGTTTTACAAATTGTTACGCCCGCTACAACGTCACCGTGACCACCAATATATTTTGTCGCACTATGCACAACAGCGTCACAGCCAAGCTCAAGCGGTCTTTGTAAATAAGGTGAACAAAATGTATTATCAACAATAACAAGTAAGCCATTTCGCTTTGCAACCCGAATCACTTGTTTTAAATCCATTAATTTCATTGTCGGATTAATCGGTGTTTCAACGAAAATAAGCTTTGTATTTGGGCGAATTTTATTTTCAATATCAACCTCTGTCTCCATATCACAAAACGAATGCGTAATCATAAATTTTTCTTCTAACACTTCTAAAAAAACCGTACGTGCATCCATATAATCCATTTGAACAAATAATATGATCTCCAGCTTTTAGAAAACCGATTAACGTTGCTGAAATAGCTGCCATACCAGATCCGAAGGCAAGTGCTTCTTCTCCTCCTTCTAACAACGCCATACGTTCTTCAAATAATTTCACAGTTGGATTTCCAAGCCGTGAGTAAATATAAGATGGATCCACTCCCGCAAAACTCGCCTCTCCTTGCTGCGCAGTCTCAAATGTAAATGTAGAAGTTTGAAATAAAGGTGGTGTTAAACTTCCTTTATGTTCCTCAGGTGTATAACCGTGGTGAATTAACGCTGTCTCCATATGCTTCTTTTTCATAAAAACATCCCCCTTATGTTTTTATTGCCGCATATTCATCCATAAAAATTTGATGAACGTTTTCCTTTATTTTATGTAAGCGTTTTATTTGTGTTTCTATCTCTTCTTCTATATTGTTTTAAATTCCTTCTTATATTAATTTCCAAAATTTTTATGCATAAAACAAAAACGTACTCGCTTGACGAAACTCTGGGTAAAAGATATAATAGCGTTTGTGTAAAATAAAAAGGCAGCCTTGTAATGTGAGTTTATCGTTTGTATTTTGTTCCTCTACGGAGGTGTATCTCGTAACTCCCTGCTGCTGGAGCGAAGGTACATGAAAACAAAATGCCCGTAAATATCGATTACGTCTGTTTTTATTTTACGTAAATAAAAACATTTTTAAAGGAGGAGTCAACTATGGCTCGTTATACAGGTCCAGCTTGGAAACTGTCTCGTCGTCTTGGAATCTCTCTAAGCGGCACAGGAAAAGAATTAGAAAAACGCCCTTACGCACCAGGTCCTCACGGTCCTAACCAACGTAAGAAACTTTCAGAATACGGTTTACAATTACAAGAGAAACAAAAACTTCGTCACATGTACGGCATGACTGAGCGTCAATTCCGTCGCACATTTGACCAAGCAGGTAAAATGCCTGGTAAGCACGGCGAAAACTTCATGATCCTTCTTGAAGCTCGTCTTGACAACTTAGTTTACCGTATGGGCTTAGCTCGCACTCGTCGTGCAGCTCGCCAATTAGTAAACCACGGTCACATCATGGTTGATGGCGCTCGCGTAGATATCCCATCTTACCGTGTAAAACCTGGTCAAACTATCAGCGTTCGCGAAAAATCTAACAGCCTTGTTGTTGTTAAAGAAGCGATCGAAGTTAACAACTTCGTACCAGAATACTTAACTTTCGATGCTGACAAATTAGAAGCTACTTACACTCGTCACGCTGAGCGTTCTGAGTTACCAGCTGAAATCAACGAAGCATTAATCGTAGAGTTCTACTCTCGTTAATTCAATCGCTTAGTAGATGACAGTATTAAAAACCCTAGAAAAAGCGTTATTACAACGTTTCTAGGGTTTTTTTCTATTCTCATGCTTTGTAAAATACCCTAAATAAAATTAATGATTTGGGGGAGGTTTTCGGGGGGGGCTTTTTGGATAAAATAAGCGTGGGCAAATGCTATTTCCCCTATATTTTTTAACAGGGATATATATCCAAGATATAAGAAAAAGTCACACTCCATTGAATGTGACTACATTAATCCTTCGATTAATTTATTTTCTTCCTCAATATATTTATCAATTAGCACCCATATAATCTGTTTATTTTTCTCAGAAGCTCTCTGATAATGTAATTTTTTCTCTTCATCCGCTGCGCTTAAAAAATCAGCACACCAAATAATATATCTATTACAATTTTCCCTTAGATCTTTTGAGAACTTATTTTTTCTATCTAAATTAATCCAAATAAATATTTTGTGATCTAACAATTCAAATTTCATTTTTTGCTTTTCTTTTTCATCAGTTTCTACATCACACCTTCTACCTATATCAAGAACTTTTGTAATGTGTTCAAATAAATCATTTTGCATTCTTCTTTTTTCGGATAATTCTACGGCAATCCTACGATCTTTTTCTTTATTTTCATTCAAGGTTCTAGCGTTATAAATTGATACAAATAATGTAGCTAATGAAATAATTGATGTAATAATTAATGCTATATTCACTTTGTTTCCCCCTTATGTTGTAAATGAATATTACCACATAAAGTTATTAATATATAAGAAATTCACCTTATTACATTAATTTCTTTTTAGCTTCTTCTGTAGCTTTCATTTCCGCTAATATACGAGGTACCGACGTTCTCATAAAAAACTCTGCCATTTTCAATGCCGTTTCATCACTAGGCGGGTTATCTAACACAGTCCGTTCTTTTCTTTCCTTAAGCCCCTCCCTTTTATTCATGATTTTTTACCCCTTTTCTTTTTATTCCCTTTATAAGTGAATATGGTGCATAACTTACCATCTTCTAAAACAGTTTTCCTTTCATATTGCGCTAAAAATTCCTCATCAACTGACGTTTCTATTTTTTCACCGTATCTCCAATACCCCGCACGAAGTAGAAATTCAGAAAAGCCTTCTGGAATCGGCAATTCATAACCATCTAAAGTAATCTTAGTAACTTCAATACCTTCTCTAATAATCATTTAATCACCCTTTAAATTGGAATATGGATAAGTTCGCTTTGAGTTAGATTAATACCTTTAATCAATTTATAAAACGTAATATTTACAGTTGTTACGTAAAATTGGTATGATTTAGGTATTACTTCAAGGAGGTTTAGCATTGAAAAAAATTTTTTTGGCATTATTACTTGTTATAGTAACTATACTTTCAGCATGCAGCACAGGTGATGAGAAAATTTCTAAAGAAGAATTTAAACAGATTAAAAACGGAATGAGTATGAAAGAGGTCGAGAAAATTGTAGGCGGAAAAGGAGAAGAAAGCGTTAATCAATTCAATCCATCACTTGTTGAATATAAATATCCTGCATTAGATGGTGTAGAAGAAGATGGTTATGTTTATATATTGTTTAACGATAGCAAAGTAGATGTTATTTTAGACTTTGGATTATCGCAAAAGAAAGAACAAACTAAAAAAGAAGACACTATAACAAAGGATACAGCAAAGCCTGTACAAGAAACTGCTCGAGTGCCTGCACAATCAATAGAGTGGGAAGAAAAAGTAAAAGAAGTATCTTCGAGTAGTAGAACCACAACAGAAAAATTTGATGAAATAAGCAAATTTGCTCATGATTACAAACCATCACAGGCTGAAGTAAAACAATTTGGTGATGACATCATTAAAGAATATAAAGATAAAAATTATATTAAAAATGTATCTAACCATGAATATATGTTAACGAATATTTTTAAATCACAAATAGTTGATAGAAATGCACCAGAAAAGCCATTAAAAGATTTTGCTTTTGACTTCTGGCAAAACACTAAATACAACTACCGCGGCGTTGAAAATGCAACAAGTAGTGCAACACAAGCAAATGAACGTCAAATGGATAAAGCTTTAAATAGAATGAAAAAATAATTCAAGGAGGTCATTTCATGAGTTATGATACAGTCGCATCATTACAACGTATGCAACAATTAGAACAAGCCCAGGCTGCAACTGGAAAACGTTTAATATTAAAAAGAGTAAATTCCACCTTAGATATATGGATATTCATTCTTGCTTTTCTTTTATTCATTCCAACCCTCGGGTTTTCTTTGATGCTAGCTCCATTTGTTTACTTTGGAAAAGAATTTTTCACTAAAACATACATGGTGAAAAATGCGGCAACAGGTGAGAAATTCAAGGTTGAGAAACAAGATTTTAAGCAATATAAAAAGGCTTTTAAAGCAAAAGAAAAACAAGTTAGAAGAATATCTGATTTAGAAACGACTACAGTCGAAATAGACAATATTGATACGACTAGCCACACTCATCATGAACCTAAAATAGAAAATATCAAGGAAGAAGTAGTAGAAGTAATAAATACATATGTGGAAGATCCTAGAACAGAAATTGAAGAAATCCTACCCGAACAACAGACTTTAGAACCGAAATCAGAGCCAAGTCCAGTATCTTCCCCTTTACCAATTAAATTAGAAACTAATAACACCCTCACTTTTAACATTGCAGGGGTTACTTTCGATAACGACAAAGGTAAAGACATACAACCACTTCTAAGAAGAATCGCTCGTGCAATTGCTAAAGAATATGATATTGAATCATACGGGGGATATACTAATAAAGAATTACTAGAGATATGGGGAGAAGCATCTGAATTTGAAGATGTTGAATTTGGGGATTATATCTCATTTATAAAAGATCCTAATAACGAATTTGATAAAAATGCAATTAAAGTAATTGTTAATTTAGACGGCAAAGAATTTCACATAGGCCATGTGCCTAAAAAACAAAATGTTGAGATTGGTAAATTGCTAGATTCGGAATCAATAACAAGTATTTCAGCTAACTTTGTAGGTGGAAAAATAAAATCGGTTGATTATGATGATGAAAAAGACAAAGATGTAGTTGTAATTACTGAACTTACATTAGGAGTTTTAATCACTTTACGCTTCGAGGCTGAATAAAAAATCTGTATACTAAAACGCCTTAATGACGTTTTCCATTTGAACCTTATCCGGAATTATTTTCGTTTAATATATATAAATCCAATTTGATTTCTATTAATCTTTCCTTTTTAAAACTACAACAATGAACTAAAAAATACTCATAGAAATGAAAAAACATCCATTTGGATGTTTTCATTTTTTATTACTACTATTTACCCAAAGAAAAGCCACTATGACTATAACTAAGATTGCACATAATAAATATATTGCTAATCCAAGGAAATATAAACCTATTACCATGAAAGCAATACCAATAATCGCAAAAAAGATATTAGCCCAAATTGGATATTCATCACTCTCTGTACTCATTAAATATATTAATGATGAAGCTAATAGGACAAGTATTATTCCAGTTAGGAAGGAGAAAAGCATACCTTCAACATGCGTTGCGGTATCTGTCAGAGAAAATGGGACCAAATCTAAAAATTCAGCTGGTACATAACTAAAAATTTTGATGCTACGATAGCCACAAAAACATGCCATTACAGTTAAAGGAATAAACAGAATTGGTTCTCTAAGTTGTTTAAGCGCCTGCAGGCCTGCTTCAAGTATTCTATTCATTATTTAACACCTCCCAATCCAAACGAATGTTCTTTTAAATTATAATATTATATATAACCTAATATGTAAAGTAATGGTTTTTCTAGAACCAATACCCCTTAAATCAAACAGCGATAATCCAAATCAAAAAAGCACTGAATATATACTTCATTCAGTGCTTTTTAAAGAGTAACAGCTAAGTTTCACTAATCTATTTATACCGTTTTATTCGATCTAGCGTTAATATTTCTTTTTAATGCTAACACAACGTTAGAACTTTCATTTCTAAAGTTAGCTAGTGTACCTCCTTCTAAACCAGTCAATGCTTCAAACATATCTTCACGTAGGCTCAATTGATACTCATTTGAAAGTTCGTCTAAAATGCTATTACCATCAAATACATTATTTTCAAGCAATGCAAGAATTGACTTTTTAATTAAAACTGGGCTTGTGGGCTTAGATTGTCCATCTAGTGGTTCTTTTTTTCTCCAACCATTTTTACTCATTTGTCTTTGCAGATACGAATATTGATTGAAAGTGATTACCCCTAAATTGTACGCTCTTCTAACCATTACTCCCACAGAAACATGCCATTTCTTCTTCATAAAAACATAATGGTCTAGGTCAATCGGAAACATACTAACATCTCTAATAAAAGGTTCTTTAGGTAATAGAAATGCACTAGCAAAATCATTTGCCTGTTGTTCCATTTCTCTTTCCTCATCCTTGGACAATGTAGATAAGTCAAGGTATGGTTCATGAATCAATATGTGAGCAAGCTCATGAGCTGCATCAAACTGCCTTCTATATCTACTCCCTTTATCATTACCTAATACTACAAAATAAACATCTGAACCATTTATTTTCCTTGTCTGTGTATATGCATCAATTTCAGAAACATTTATTCTTGAGGTAGAAACAATTATTCCATTTATCTCTAAGAGCTCCACCATATTTTTAATTGGCTTATCTCCTAGTTCCCAAAATTCCCTAGCTTGTACAGCCATTTCTTCTATGCTCATACTATCTATATCTAAAGTAGGTAAGTTTTCTGTAGGCAAATCAATATACTCATTAATAAGTTGATAAATAATTGAAAGAAAGTCTAATCTTAATTTCTGAGCCTCAAGATCTTTCTTCAAAGTTTTAGCAAGTGCTCTAAAATAAGCATTACCTACTTTATCTGTAACAGTGTCATCTTCAAAGTAAAACTTTCTTGGGAAACCTAATACCCCTTCCAATTGTAGCATGATTTCCCCACTAGGTGGATTAATATTTTTTTCATACTTAGAAATCATTTGTTTAGATATTGAAAGCTTTTCCGCTAAATCCAATAAACTCATTGCATTAAAGCGCCTAGCTAATTTCAATCTTTCACCATTAAATTTAGATGTGATCATCTTGAAAAATCCCTTTCTTTCTATGAGAAGAGCGCGATTTTATTCAGATGTTTGCTTTTTCTTTTTCTTCAGCGAAACCGTCAAATCATGCTGTTCTTGCTCTTGTTGTTTATCGTCCTTATCACTATCATCATTAGAAGCAACAGTAATAAAGTCGCTCCAATCCTCTTCATAAAGCGTATCTAAATTTTCATTTAGTATATTAGCCTTAACGGATTTTAATTCATAACCTCTCATATCAAGACTAATTACACAGAATTGTTCAATTTCACAAGGACATACCTGAAGCATTTCCTCATGTATTTGACGAGCTTCATCCTCATCATAATCAAAACCCATAGTTAACTGGGTCTGGATCGCTCTTCTCTGATTAAAATCTAATTTCTCCTCGAAATTCACATTACATATACCTGACAATGCAGAAATATAATACATCACTTTAGATTTTATCTTTCCCTGTTGCCTGGCCTCAAGATTCTTCTGAGACAGAAAGAAAAATAAAGTTTTACTTGTTATATCAACAAGTCCTGCAACTTTCCAGCCATTCCTCTTTGTTTTAAATGAAGTAAACTCCTCTGTATCATTCCCAATTTGACGGGAGTATATAAAACTCCATTTTGCCATCCCATGACCATTATTAAATCCATAATCAGTTGCTAATCTATCATTAGCCTTATACAACGACGCTTGAATCCTTTGAATGATTTGTCTGATACTATCTCCATTAACATTCAGTTTAAAAGGCAAAGACGCCACTCCCATTCTTTAATATTTCGTCTTCTTATTTTTACATTTTATCTGAAAAACGTCAACCTATAAACTTGTATTTTCGAAAATAGTCAATAACATTCTTTTTCCAATTAAAAGGGATATCAATTTCACATCAATATCCCTAAAAATCACACCATACTTGCAAATATAGTCAAACTATTTAATTTCCAAACGATACACAGTTGATTCTACCTCTGAATAGATTAACTCCCCACCTTCAAAACATCGTCAATCTTTCGGATTAATTCTCTCCTTTCAAGCTCAAACAGAGTATGGTCAATTTGTTCTTTCATCAACAAATGTTGTCGTTTATCGCCTTCCACAACAGTAGTATCCGGATATGCCGGATTATAGACTGGACTAATCTCACTTAAACGAGCCTTTAAAATAGTCCTATACTCTTCTTCGTATTTGGTTTCCCAAGTTGAATTTTCATCTACAAAGGTAAAAGATACTTGCGATAATTTACCGTTAGTCACTTCCTGGTATACTTTTTGTCCTAGATCATTATCAGGTAGTATTAGCTTGAAACTTAAGCCCACACTGTCTTCTTCCAAGGTTAAACTACCATCTTGAATTTTCCCTAAAAATTTATTTTTATTGTGATTAAATAATGCAAATTGGTCCTTTTCTTTCAATGACTCTTGAAAAGCTCCTTTTCTCACTCGCTCATAAAATTGTTTCCTGTTTGAGTATATCTTAATAGACCATTTGTCCCATTTCACCGCATAACCACTGATTATTTTTTCTTTACTCTCACTACGTGTCGTTAATTTTAGTTCTCCAACCGAACAACGTATTTCCATTTATATCACATCCGATACCATACAAATTATTAATAAATCATTCTATTAATTGCATGCTTTCTAGCTCCATTAATAACTTCACTATCAGCTGGATGAACGACCAATTGTTTTCCTTCAGTTGCGTAGCTATTATCACCATGGTATTCAGGAACATAATCAGTTTTCTTAACCGAATTAACTTTAGAACGAACGGTCTCACCAAACCTTTTATATTCTAAGTATTCTTGTTCATATTCATCTACTAACTTATGATATTCATCCCTTACTTTTAACGCTTTAGATTTTAACTCCTCCACAGTCTTATGCTTTTTATCCAAAATCTTTTGCGTCTCATTTACAACACCATTAAGATCCACAATTTCGGTTAATTTTGTATCTTGTAATTTCTCGATTACTTTTTCTTCTCTACGTATTTCAATTTCCTTTTTTAAAATGAGTTCCTCAACATCAACTGATTCTTGTTTTTTGAAGAAGAATTTCTTAGGATTCAACTTGTTTAACACTTGTTGTTTATCATCTGATTCAAGCTCTTCAATTTCCTTTTTTAAGGAATTAATTTTTTTCTGACTCTCTGCAATTAATTGTGATGGTCTAGCTAATACCTCCAACATTTCATGGTATAAATTTGCCTTTTTCATCATCTCTTCATAGTTCATTGTTATATCTCCTTTTATTTTTATAGTTTCATTGCATTTTATTTATTTTTTTCAACGCATCTTTTATCTGTTTTAAAATACTAATTCTTAATTCTTCTTCCTTGCTCATTTCGAATTTGGCCCTAAGTTCTCGGTGAGCCATAGATGCGGTCTCATACTTTCTAGTCATTTTCCTCACACCTCCTTTTTATATCATTTCGACAATTATCGACAAAATAAAGGTATAACATCCCCACTTTTTCACCTATTAACCCTATAAAAACACCCTATTTTCCATCTTAAAAACTGAAGGTTATATGCTCTAAATTGTTGATATAGCAAGGCTTACAACACCCTTATTGGCATTTTCGTATCAAACACCCCCCTTTATTTTTTAAAAATCTTTCCGAGGTGCACACTTGCCTCCCTCTTACCTATCTCCCAAAGCATGCTTGTCTTTTATTTTTGATAGGGGGGGTTATAAATTTACTCTTTTTCTCTATAAACTTTTTTAACGTACAAACCATTGTTTAGGTACGTTTCACCATTTTCAGCTTCTTTCATAAATCCCTTCAAATTCACCTGTAGATGGTATCTTTTATCTCTTTCAATATGGTAATAAAGGATACTTTCATCCTTATAAGCTGCACAAAGTAATTCTCCACGTATATCATCAATAAATGAGAATAAAATCAACTTACTATCTTTAAATCGAATGCTTTCTACATGTCCAAATAGATCTATGCTTACATTTTGCTCAATACCTTCCACAGTTCTATATCCTCCTATCTTTAATCTCCTGCAAACTTGATTTCCCTCATAATCTCAGCATGTTTCTTATTGATATAGCCTGTACTATAATTTAACTCCTCAGCTATGCTCTCTAATTTCATTCCATCGATATACTTTAGCTTGAGTATCCTATTTTCTAATCCTCTGAATGTACTCACTAACTTTTTCATATCATATAAGTCATTCATCTTATGAGCCAGTTCATACTCAATTGCTTCAATATGTACTTCTACTTTTGCGCCATCTGACTCAGCAGTTAGACGAACATTCCGTAAGTCGCCACTAATCCAGCGTTTTAGTTCAGCCTTTGTTTTATCTAAGTTGTAATCTAAATATGCTATGTCCTGTTCTAATTTCTGATAGTCTTTCAACCAATTCAATTACATATCACCTACTTAGATTTAATTCTCTTTTCTACTAATCTCTTTACCACCCAGCTTCATCTTCTTTAGAATATAGCCTGTACGAATATAAGGACTATCTTCCTCTATACAATGCGCATCCCTGTGTCCTTCACCTGTTCCGTGATGATGAAACTTTCTACAGTATTGACACCATGTACTAAGATTTCCTTTTTCATCGCGTTCAATTGCTAATACACTTGGAACTTTTTTAATTGCCATTTCTACACACCCCTTTAATAAAAATTGATTTATTGCTACTCTTTTGGCAACAAAGCAACAAGCGAGCAATAAGTCCAATTCCTTGTCACTCTAAGGCTTGTACATATTTTATTGCTTATTGCTGGCTATCATATCTCATTCGTGCATTTATCTCACAAATAATTAATACGTATATTTGTTATAAACATAAATACATTTTTAATAACTTATTAATAAAAACTAGCAATACGAACACCATAAACTCTTACGGCTCTACGGCTCATACTTATTGCCACTTTATTGCTTACTCCGCAATACAAACACTCTAAAGCCTTGCAACTCTAAGGTTTGTGCTTATTGCTATTTTATTGCTGATTTTGTTTTAAACCCTTTAACCGTTTTCCATGAACCATTAATTTTTATCATCTTATCTTTCCATTCCATTTCATACTTAGTACATACTGAATCTTTGAATTGTTTTTGCCCTAATGGATACTGAACATGGTTATCTTTGCACCATTCGTCATATGCCTTTAGAGCATCTGTCCCTCTAACTTCTTCAAAAAACTGCTTATCATATTCAAAAAAGAAGTCTGCAAGTGGGTCATTGTATTCCATAAAGTTCTGTTTCGCTTCCTCCGCCTTCTCGTTGTACGTTAGGATATCGGCTGTGCGTTGCTTCATTTCTTTTATTGCATCTACAGCCAATTTCAAGACGTATTCCTTTGCACTTACTGTTTCAAGTCGTTTCATGCTTTCCATTTCAGAAATACGATCTGGATCGTTCATAAAATTATGATCAAACGGTAAAATATGCAGTCGTTTATTAATCTGATTGCCATGCTCTCTAAAATTAGGGTAATGATTACTAGCTGTAATACATACCGTATTCATTTGTACTGTTTGACTACCTTTTCCTTTATATTCAATGTCGACATATCCACCTGTAATGATAGTTTTTAATGTTCCACTATCACGTATTACCTCATCGGGCTGATCATCTACGATATTTGCCAATTTCCCATAAATACTACTACCCGCAAAAGCGTTTTCCGCCAATTTCTGCGGACTTATCGCTGATATATTATCCCCAGAATTGAACGTCTTCTGTATCATATATAAAACAGTGGATTTCCCATTATGGGCACTACGTCCATATAAATAAAACATTTTCGGAACCAACAAGGTTGGATACAAAACTGCTCCAAACATTTCATGAATGTTTTTGATAGTAGGTAGATGTTCATCAGATACTTTCATCAGCGTTTTTTCAACAAATGAATCAAAAGCCTTTGAATTATATTTCGTTGGTATCTTTTTGGTTACGAATACATCTGGTGTAAACTCTTTAAATTGCATACTATCAAGATGCAATAAACCATTTTCTACTGCTATATAATTCTTAGATTCCTCATTTACCACTGGTGACATATCCATAATGTATTCTTGTACTTCACGCACTTGATTTCTTTTTAATATCTCTGCATCACGAACGAGTGAACGTAATTTTCTACACGTTTTATCAAGTTCATATATTCCAGTAGCTTTGTTGTACACGTAGATGTCACCATCTTCATTTGGAAAACGCACAATTTTATTTTCCTGTAAAATGTACTCGACCATGATATGATGTAAAAAACTAGTTCTTCCGTTATTTTCGCTCCACCAGGAGCCTTTCTTTATACCCGTTGTTTCAACTTGTTCATTATTTGGTGAATGAACATCATTCTTTCGAATATAATCGGAACTATGGTTATAATCCGAAACAGAACTGTGGGTAGATTCAATTGCTTTTTCAATTGTCATTTGTCCATATGTACGACCATCAGAAGAATGTGGCTTGTCCCATTTATCACGAATTAAAGCTGACTCCCTAAACATTGAATCCATCTTTACAGCATCTTTATCCGCCCAGAATGCAAGGTGGTTAGCTAGAGCCATATCTGTGGAAGAATGATCATTATTTATAAGCATTCCACAAAATAGATCTCTAATAGCTCTACCATTCTTACTATTAAACATTCGCTCCCATAGTTCTGAGTTTGAGAGATTACTTATGTTACTTTCCCTTGAAACAGACGATGTTTTTGGTGCTGCAGGCACTTCCTTCTTTTCTATATACTTTTGAAAAAGAATTTTTAAGTTTTCAGTTGATTCTTCCACAGGATGATTATTTATACTGTCTCCCGTGAATGTGAAGTACCGTGTATGTCTATATACCTCAAGACCAATAGAAGGAACTTTTTTGCCTGTCCCAGGACCTCTTAATGGAATTTTCCCTTTGGCTATGATGTGTATCCCTTTACCACTGGGAGAATATTCAGTGTAACTTGGAACAATGTTCATAATTTCTTGGGCCAGTTCAGATAAATCCCCATCAACAACACATTTATCCAAGTCAACTCCCACGTAATCATCTTGTTTACTAAATACAAAGCCTATTCCGTCATATCCACCTTGCTTATACTTTTCGACAACCGTTTTAAAAGTGGACCAAGTGTTACGATTATTCGCCTGCGCCATTTCGTTGTTTACTTGATATGGAACCTTTGTCGGTTTACCATTTCTCTTCTCTTTACGCCAAACCACCCATTGGGGACAGTTTTTCAATTCTGTCGGTATATTATTAAAATTATCAAGCATATATATCACCTCCTATTGCTGTCTAATTAACTTGATGTTAAAATATAAGTAGATAAATAATTGTTCTTGAAGATATATGAATTCGCCGTTCATATATCTTTTTTTATTGGTTTTTACCACTATTCTTCACTACCTCTTTAAATAATCCGTCTTTAATTTCATCTACTCTTTCATATTCTTTATTTAATTCATTCATCGTATAATTGAGCAGGCGCCAATACACTCTTAGCTTTCTATGAAATCCACGAAAACAATAAATTTCCTCACCTTTGTATACCGCTGTATCCATATCCTCTACTAAGTGCGCTAAAAGAACTTCTACATCTGTTAAAGTCGCAACGCTTACTCCCAGCGATCCTAATTCACCATCAAGTTCACTTGTGAAATTTTTTAAATTTGGTTGTTCATTGACTGCTACTAATTGATCCATATTTCTAACGCTCCTTATTTACTATTGTTAATTTCGTATAATCTTTTCTTAGCTTCAAACTCCATAGCTTCTAAAATCTCAGGATTTTTTCTTGCTACAGCACATCGTTTTACAATTTCATGTCCTTTCATCATCCTCGTTGCGGACAATACTCCGTTCATGTATTTTCACCTCACCCTTTTCAATTAAGGTTGCTACCCCTGTATTAGCTATAAGTCCCAACATTGCATTTATTTTCGGTCCGCAATAGACCATCTGACCAACAAAATATATCGATTTACCTTTTAATCTACGTTTGCCCACGCTTATTTTTTATAGATTGCTAGATATATCACCATTCATCCATTATCGATTTCAAAACTTTTACACTTTCTTCAAACGGCCAAATCCGCTTGCCTTTTTCCTTACGTCTTTCCAACAGCTTCATCCTTGGATCGTTTAAAAATTCGTTCTCTAAAAAAGATTTTGAGAGACACGTCATTTCACTCATCCGATTAATATCCCAAAAAACTAAAACTTGACGTAACTCTTGATTAACTTGTTCGTAAATATATTGACGAATTTCATGTTGATTGAGCGATACATCAACTGTAGCTAAAGTCATTTATCTTCTCTCCTTCATTTCGGTTGCTACCATCAACCACTGTGATTAAAAAAATATCTTCAATTTCAAGATTTAAACCGTTAGAAATTTTTACTGCTACTACTGGTGATGGATTACGATCACCACTTAATATTTGGCTTAGATACGTGTGTGAAAATCCATTTTC
This sequence comes from Bacillus cereus group sp. BfR-BA-01349, assembly GCF_022663795.1. Lineage (NCBI taxonomy): Bacteria > Bacillati > Bacillota > Bacilli > Caryophanales > Bacillaceae > Bacillus > Bacillus cereus group sp. BfR-BA-01349. Next base: position 35,610 of record NZ_JAKUGE010000003.1, on the reverse strand, counting down.
CTTAGAAAAACACCTTAAACTTTTACCTGTTTTAGCAATTAACAATCTTGTTGCCACTTCATCTTTTAATTCTATTTTAATCACATCTATTCACCACCTTTGCTTGCTCATAGTATACAACTGTTCGGTTGCCATCGTCAACCATTATTTTAAATTTGTTTGACACAGCAAACACCTTAAAGTAAAATTTAGACAAATAAATAAAGAAGGTGATTAAAATAGAATTAGGTGAATATATAAGAAAAGTTCGCAAGGAAAAAAAACTTTCATTAAGAAAAGCTGCTGAATTAACAGGTGTATCACACCCTTATTTATCACAATTAGAAACAGGTAGTAACAAGAAACCTTCAATAGAAATACTAGAAAAATTGGCATTAGGATTAGATCTTCATAATAATTATCTGACTTACCTAGCAGGTTACTATAAGATGCCACACATTGAATATGATGAGAATTTAACAGACGAAGAAAAAGAAGAAAAAATATGGGCAGAAATACATAAGGTAGATGGTGGATTTACAAATAATCCTTTTGATATCCTCTCGCCTTATCCACAAGATCCACCAGCTGCTCAGTATAATGATGATAAAAATAAGTTATTTAAAACAGCAACATTAGCATGTGAGCACAATCAACCGTTTCCTATTATTGTAGATAAAGAAAACAAAGTGAACATTGAAGTATATAAGGAAAACGGCTTAACCCTTAATGAACAAGATACTCGCGAGTTAACTGCCATGATAAATGGGTTTCTCTATGGGAAAAAATTTGTATCTAAAGAAGATGAAGAAAATACAGCTTTCGAAGATGCTTATAATGATGAAGATAAAAATTATTAATAACTAAAAGTCTATCCCCGATAGCGTTTGCCCACGCACGAAAGGGAAGATACATGATGAAGTTATATAAAACAAAGAAAGACCCTGAATTATACTATTATTTCAATACCAAAGGTGTAAAACTGTGGTGTTTTAGGCATAGATATTATGATTCGTTAGGAAAAAGGCGAGAGAAATATAAACAAGGGTATAAATCAGAAAACGAGGCTTATAGAGATCTACTTGAAGTCAAGACAAGTATTTTAAATGGCGAAGTTAAACAAGTGAAGAATTCTAATTTAACTATTTCAGAATGGCTGGATATATGGTATGAAACCCATAAAAATGAATGGAAAATCTCTTCATGTTCACAACGGGAAAATGCTATTAAATATCAAATGAAGCCGTTGCTTGGTAAGTATAAATTAGCTGAATTAGATAAATCCACTTATAAGCGTGTTTATATTAATGAACTATTAAAGAAATATAAACCTAGTACAGTTCAACTTTTCCATAGACTATTTAAAATTGCAATCAATGCCGCTGTGGATGATGAACTTATTCCTCGTAATAGATTTAATAAAATTACAATACCAAATGAAGAAAAGACAGTAGAAAACTTTTTCACAGCTGAAGAGTTAAATGAATTCATAGCAGCTGCTAAAAAGCACGAAAATATCACAAACTACAGCATAATTTTATTACTTGCTTTCACAGGATTAAGAAAAGGTGAAGCATTAGGATTACAGTGGAAAAACATTAATTTCGAAGAGAAAACTTTAACTGTGGAACGTACCCGTGATAACAAGGGGACACGCACACCTAAAACAAAAAATAGCTTCCGGACGATTTTAATTGATGATACCCTTATTAACCAATTGAAGGCATATAGAACATGGTGTAAAAAAACAAAGCTCTCTTTCGGCCTTCATTTACAAGATGATGATTTTATTTTCATATCTTATCAATCCGGGACACCTATAACAGATAACCCTTTAATGTATAGTTTTCAACGCATATTAAAACATACGACTTTGAAAAAAATCACTCCGCATGGTTTAAGACATACACATGCAACATTATTAATTAGCCAGCGGATCCCAGTAAAAGTTATTGCTGATCGTTTAGGTAATACACCACAAATGATTTTTGATATATATGGTCATTCATTTAAAGAATTAGAAGAAGAGTCAGTAGCTGCATTTAGTACAAGTTTACTTGCAGCTGGGGGAACTTTTGGGGGGGATTTTTAAAATCATGCCTCGAAACCTTGATAATATAAGGGTTTTTAATACTAAGGAGTTCTACTCTCGTTAATCTCGGTACTCTGAAAAGAGTATTATTAAAAGCCTTAGGAACCTTGTTTATCAAGGGGCCTGGGCTTTTTTTATTGAATATAGCCGGTATATGTATAGAACCGGAACAATGTAACAAAATAAAAAAGAACTGTAAGTCTATAGTTAATAAACCTTCCCCCTCCCTCTAGAATTCCATCCATCTTTTATCCACATTAATAAAAACCTCCCCTTCTTCTAACACTTAAAAACACTACATTCTACCCCATAACTCATTTCCCTTTGCTATACTCTCCTTCCGTTAACATTATTTTTACAACGTATCTATTTGTACGTAATCTATACCTTCCTTTTTCTATTTACATTCAACCTTAAAAACTTCTTCATCACCAGAGCATCCGAATGAGATTAAAAACTTAATGAACAAGCAACTTTTTCGCTTAATAATCAGAATATTACATTTACAACAACTCCCTTAAATTGGTATTATTTTCTTGTAAGGGAGGGAGGGAAAGTTCATGTCTTTAAATATGTATCTCGGTGAAGTACAAGCTCAAACAGAAAGTATGAACGCTTTCTGTAACGCTACTATTCAAGGAATGGAACAAATTATTCATTCTATTGACGCTTTTGCATTGGATACTGTTCTACAAGGACAAACATATAGTAGTGCAAAAGCATATTTCTTACAAACCTTTCGTCCGTTAGCACAAGGAATCATTTACTTATGCGAAGAATTAATCCGTCAAAATGATGCTTTTCCAAGAGACTTTCAATCACAGGTAGCTTCTACAGATGTTATCGAACAAGAAATAAGAGAACAAATCCAAGAAATCAATCAAACCATTGCAAGTATAGAAGCAATAGAGGTACTTACACCACTGCCTGGAGTAGACTCAATTGTGGCTGTTTTAATTGCGATGAGAAAAAAGCTTGATGAAAAACTAGAGCGTCTACATGAATTCGATTATACATCCAGTAATAACTACAGCACGGCCCTTCAACTAGCAGCTAGTATTGCTATGGGTTTAGCGGAAGTCCAAAGCGGGAAAGGTTTTAGTCCGGTAAGTGGTACATTTAGTACACAAAGGTTGAATATGGAATGGATAGCCTCTATTCAAAAAATTGCAGAGGAAAGAGTTCAAGAAGCCGAAATAAAAAAAGAAATTGAAGAAAAAATGGCTTTGCAGGAACAAGAAGCTAATAGACCGTGGTACCAAAAAACAGCTATTGGCGCTTGGGAATTCTTCCAAGGAATTTGTAATTCAGCTGCTGAAAACTTTACAGGCGTGGAATTACCAATGGGCAATGAATTAGAAAACAAAACAACCTTTCAAGCCGGAAATCTTGTGGGGAATTTTGTATCAGGGGTAGGATCTATTTTTGAAATTTTGGGCGGTATAGCTATTGTAACAGGATCAAATGTTGGAACCGTATTGTTAGAAGGAGTAACTTTCGGGGCAGCATCACCAATTGTTATCCCAGCTGATTTAGCTCTTACAACCGTTGGAGCAGGTGTTGCTACACATGGTACATTTGTATGGTATAATACCGTTCAAAATAGTATTGATACTTTGCAAAGGTTTCAGTCTTCTTCTGGAGGTTCCTCTAAAAATCTTTTAAAAGATGGTAAGTTTGTCGAATCTGATTTAGAATTAAAATATGCGGAATATTGCGTTAGAAAAGCAAAAGACGGTAAAGTACCTAAAGATAGATTGAACTGGAAAGAAGCAAGTGATTATTGGACAAAAGATTCACCTATGGCAAGAGGAAATCGTTTTAATCAAACTGCAGGAAAAAATAGATGGTATCCGAATAATGAGGTACATTTAAGTAATGGTAAAAGATTAGATTCATATGACCCAATTAAAGGGGAAATAGTTTCCAGAAAAGCTACAGATCTAGCGGATATTGATATTAAAACTTTTGAAAAACATTTGAAAGAAATGAAAGATAAGTATGCTATTGGAACCAAGATTCGTTCAAATAAATATAGAAGAATAGATGGAAAATCACTAGAAGGAAAACAAATTTTAGAGATTCCAGCATCTAATAAAAATTTTGAACGAATAGAGGAATATATAAAATTAGCAAAAGAAAAATATGATATTGATATTAGGTTTAGGGAGGAATAATTGATGGCATATGATTTAGAACTTGAAATAAAAGAGGTACTTGAGAAAATTAAATTTGTAGAAAGATATAAATCCTTATCAGAAAAATTTTCCGATAGAACAAATACATTTGAAAACTATGAAAATGAAAAAGCTATTGAAGTATTCAAGTCTCTTGGCTATAAAGCTCGTTACAATAAAAAAGAAGACTTTTTTATTGTAGGAGAAGTAAAAAACAAAGATGTCTACACCTTTAGATTCAACATCAGCTTAAAATATGGTGTTGCTGAATTGATTTGGGAAGCATGGCATAATGGTGAAGTTAGAGCTGGAGACCCTTGGGACATATTTATAAGATTGTTATCAAATGACACGGAAAAAGTACCCGTGCTATATTTCCACAGTTACGATGAACTCAAAGAAATCATGAAAATCGCCTTTGAAATGTACGAAGATTTTAAACAAGAATTAATTCCTATCTATTCATAATTTTATATATAAGAAAGGCAATCTTATCCTATACATAAAGAAATCCGACTCACAAGAGCCGGATTTCTTTATGTATCTAATCTTGAGACGTTGCGCCTTGGAAACATGAATAGAGGGAGATGGTCTTATGCTAAGAAAATATTATTCAAAAAACAATCATTTACAACCATTTTTTGAGGAAGTTAATAAATATGTAGATGGTATTCATAACCTAAATAATGGAATCAGCTTAGAAGATATAACAAGCCTTCAAAATGAACTTAACATTCAAATTCCTGATATATATAAAGATTTTCTCCAAGTGTGTCATGGTGGAGAATTATTTATACCTGGAACAATCCTGTCAGAAATTCATACAGCTGCTCAGGGTCCAAAACAGCGTGGTGGCTCTTATCTAAATGATTCGTTTAAAAAAGAACGAAGACCGACAAAGATGCCAGACACGTATTTAATCATCGCAGATTTAAACTATGGTGACTCGATATGTATAGACTTAGAATCAAGCAATGGATACGATGCAACGGTAATACAATGGGATAGGGAGATTCACAGCGTTTCTAGATCATGGAATGGTTTGGTGGAATGGTTAATGGATACCTTAGACGAAGGATCATTACTAGTAGATTATGATGGTAATGAAAAAGATTTAGACTTTTAACATGAATAGTAAAAGTGGAGCCACAAGAATTAATTCCTATTTATTCATGATTTCACCTTAAAGATATATGAAGTAATGACCCAAAAATAAGGATAGACTTAATATTTTAGGAGGAATAACTTTTGTCTTATTCATTAAAACCTGAAATACAAGCCAGTCTTGCAAAAATTGATTTTATTAAGAGATATAAAGCCCTATCAGAAAAGTTTTCTGATAAGGAAAATACATTTGAAAACTATGAAAACGAAAAAGTAATTGCAGTATTTGAGTCTCTTGGCTATAAAGCTCGTTTTATGAAAAAAGAAAACTTTTTTATTGTTGGTGAGGTCAAGAATAAAAACATCTATACTTTTAGATTTAATATTAGTTTAAAACATGGCCTTGTTGAGTTTATTTAGTCTGCACGACATAATGGTGCAATAAGAGCTGGAGATCCATGGGCTATGTTTGTAGCAATATTATCAAATGATACAGAAAAAATACTTCGTCCATGCTTCCACAGTTACGATGAACTCAAAGAAATCATGAAAATCGCCTTTGAAATGTACGAAGATTTCAAGCGAGAATTAATTCCTATTTATTCATAATTCAAAAAGCTACCGAAGACACCAAAACAGTTACTTCGAGTAGCTTTTATTTATATATATTAAAGTTATTTATTTTCCTCTTTTTGAACATATACATAAGCATCTTTCTGCTCTTTATGTATATCAACCTTCGAATTCTCTGCAAGTTGACCCGCGTTTAGCAAAGAAAAAATAATCAACGCTTCTAGTGACATTTCGTTTTACCACTCCTTTCTAATTGTTATACGTTTATCATACCGCTTACATGTGATTTCCGTATGAACTCGAAAAGGAGATTAAAACAAAAAAGCTTTGAGGAAATTCCTCAAAGCTTTTTATTTATTAGTAACGAATTAAGAAATATTTCTTTTTACCGCGGCGAATGATTGTGAATTTACCTTCGATGCGGTCGTTTTCTGTTACAACGTAGTCTAATGCTTGTGTACGCTCACCATTTACGTAGATTGCGCCGTTCGTTACATCTTCACGTGCTTGACGTTTTGATGGAGAGATTTTGCTTTCTACAAGTAAGTCAATTAATACTGTATCTTCTGCAGTACGTTCTACAGATGGTACGTCTTTGAATCCTTGCTCGATTTCGCTTGCAGTCAGTTCTGCTACAGAACCGCTGAATAATGCAGCTGAAATTTTAATCGCTTGCTCTAATGCTTCTTCACCATGAACAAGTTTTGTCATTTCAGAACCTAATGCTTTTTGTGCTGCACGTTTTTCTGGCGCTTCAGCTACTTGCTTTTCAAGCTCAAGAATTTCTTCGTGAGATAAGAATGTGAAGTATTTTAAGTATTTAACAACGTCGCGGTCATCTGTGTTGATCCAGAATTGGTAGAACTCGTAAGGAGTTGTTTTCTCTGGGTCTAACCAAATTGCGCCGCCTTCTGTTTTACCAAACTTCGTACCGTCAGATTTTGTAACAAGTGGAATTGTTAAACCGAATGCTTTCGCATCTTCTTCTGATTTACGGATTAATTCAAGACCAGCTGTAATGTTACCCCATTGGTCACTACCACCGATTTGCAGACGGCAATTATGTTGTTGGTATAAGTTTAAGAAGTCGTATGATTGTAAAATCATGTAACTGAACTCAGTGAATGAAATACCAGTTTCTAAACGAGATGCTACTGTATCTTTTGCTAACATATAGTTTAAACCGAAGTTTTTACCGATATCGCGTAAGAATGAAATTACATCTAAGTTACCAAGCCAGTCGTAGTTGTTAGCCATCGTTGCTGGGTTGTCCACGTTTTCAAACTCTAAGAAGTTTGAAAGTTGGTTTTTAATGCTTTCTGTGTAGTAAGCAACTGTATCTTTCGTATTTAATGTACGCTCTGCTTTTTTACCACTTGGATCACCGATCATACCAGTACCACCGCCAACAAGTGCGATTGGTTGGTGACCAGCTAATTGGAAACGACGTAACATTAATACTGGTAACATATGACCAATGTGTAAGCTATCTGCTGTCGGGTCGAAACCACAGTATAATTTAACGCTTTCTTTTTCTAATAATTGCTCAAGGCCCTCAGTATCTGTTTGCTGATTAATTAGACCGCGAAATTCAAGATCTTGTAAAATACCCATATCCTACATACTCTCCTTTAAGTTCATTACTGGCGTGAAAGTTGAAAACATAAAAAAATCGCCCCTTCAAATAAGGGACGATTTTGATTATCGCGTTACCACCCTAGTTGCAGGCAAAAAAAGCCTACCACCTTATTTACATAACGGCTTAGCACCGTCTTTTCCCTTTTGAATATAATTCAATCGAAAAAAGATGCTCTAGGGGCGTAATTCGCGATCATCTATGTGCTGATTTTCACCGGCCATCAGCTCTCTAAAACAGGGAAATGATCACTACTTCTCCCTTTCCACGCTCAATTATTCATATACTTTTCTTTATACCATCATTTATATAGGCATGTCAAATAGAGGTGGAATTTCACTTCTCTCCAATCCTTTACAACGTCGCAAAGAGTAATTTATTAGATATAAAAAAGCCTCCCTCATCTATTCTTTCATAAATGTATACAGACGAGGAAGGCACTTCGTTCAAATATTATTTTAGTTTTTTTATAATCTTTGCAGGATTCCCACCAACTACTACATTATTAGGCACATCTTTCGTTACGACAGCACCAGATGCGATCACCGCATTGTCTCCAATTGTTACACCTGGATTAATAATTGCTCTTCCGCCAATCCATACGTTATCGCCAATTGTAACTGGTTTTCCGTATTCTGATCCGCTTATACGCTCAATTGGATCAAGTGGGTGCGTTGCTGTATAAATGTGGACACCTGGAGCTAACATACAGTTCACTCCGATTGTTACCGGGCATACGTCTAGAATCGTACAGTCAAAGTTCGCGTAAAAATTTTCACCGACATGAATGTTATAGCCGTAATCACATCTAAAAGAAGATTCAAGATGAATATTATCTCCTGTCGTTCCGAATAATTCTTTTACGATTTCGCTACGCTCTTTCAATTGCTCTTCTGACGTATCATTTAATTTTCTCGTTAATATACGCGCTTGCTCTCTTTCTTGTACTAAAACTAGATCAGCCGGTATGTACATTTCTCCTAGTATCATCTTTTCCTTTTCTGTTTTCATCATACTATCCCCTTTAACTTATATATATAAGTTCATGATATCATAAAAAAGAAAGGCCTGAACATTTTTCGTTCAGACCTTCCTCTCTTAATCTTCCATCGTTGATAAGTCACCTGTTGGTAAATTCAGCTCCCACGCTTTTAATACGCGGCGCATAATTTTACCACTTCTCGTTTTCGGTAATTTATCTCTAAATTCAATTTGTCGTGGCGCTGCATGAGCTGCTAGGCCTTTCTTTACAAATTGACGAATTTCTTCTTTTAATTCATCAGATGGTTCGTATCCTGCTCGAAGTGCGATAAATGCTTTAATAATTTCGCCGCGCACCGGATCAGGAATACCAATTACACCAGCTTCTGCAACAGCAGCATGCTCGATTAATTTACTTTCTACTTCAAACGGACCAACGCGCTCACCTGACGTCATAATTACATCGTCAATACGTCCTTGGAACCAGAAGTATCCATCTTCATCCATATAGGCAGAGTCGCCTGATACGTACCAATCTCCCGGCATGAAATAAGATTCATATTTTTGCTGGTTATTCCAGATCCCACGCATCATAGATGGCCAACCTTTCGCAATTGCTAAGTTACCCATTGTGTAAGGAGGCACTTCATTTCCTTCATTATCAACAATCGCTGCTTTCACACCTGGAATTGGTTTACCCATTGAACCTGGACGGATTTCCATACAAGGGTAGTTACAAATAACTTGTCCACCTGTTTCTGTCATCCACCACGTATCATGAATACGAAGTCCAAATGCGTTCATACCCCAGCGAATTACTTCTGGATTTAACGGCTCACCAACGCTTAATACGTGACGAACTTGTGATAAGTCATATTTTTTAATTGCGTCTTGTCCAGCTCCCATTAACATACGGAATGCTGTTGGTGCGCTGTACCAAACCGTCACACCGTAATCTTGCAGTGCTTCATACCAAGCTTCTGGACTAAAGCGTCCACCTAAAATAACGTTTGACGCTCCAACTAACCACGGTGCGAAAATACCGTAAGCTGTTCCAGTTACCCAGCCCGGGTCAGCAGTACACCAATATACATCGTCTTCTTTTAAATCTAATACCCACTTCGCCGTTTGATAGTGCTGAACCATTGCGTTTTGCGCATGAAGCACACCTTTTGGCTTACCAGTAGAACCAGACGTGTAATGTAGAATCAAGCCGTCTTCACGGCCTAACCATTCAATATGTAATTCTTTTGAAGCTTGTTCAAATAAAGGATTGAACGCTACCGTTTTACCGCCTTCTTCTACATTATCTCCAACAAGGAAAACTGTTTTTAAAGCCGGTAAATCATTTAATGGTACGCGCTCTAACAATTCAGGCGTTGTAATTAACACCTTTGCTTCGCTATCTTCTAAGCGATCGCGAACTGCGCCTTCCATAAATGCTTCAAATAGCGGTCCAACAATTGCTCCTAATTTCACTGCACCTAAAAGTGCGAAATATAACTCTGGAGAACGTGGCATAAAAATAAAAACGCGATCGCCTTTTTCTACATCGCCATAATTCTTAAGGACGTTTCCTGCTTTATTAGAAAAATCCTTCATTTCCTTAAATGTATATTTCTCTTTTCGCGATCCATCTTGATAATAAAGAGCTACTTTATTCTTTCGATCGGATTTCGCATGCTTATCAATTGCCTCATACGCCATATTTACTCGGCCTGTTTCATTCCAAGTAAAGTTTTTATTAACCTCTTCCCAGTTAAAATTCGCGTATGCCTCATCATAATTCGGCAAATTATTTTCTCCTTTAATGACAGGAAGCGTTTCTACTTTCATACTTTACATCCCCCTCCTATGTATTCTATTATCTATTATAATGACATTATTTAAAATTCTCAGTATATTTGTTGATTTTTAGACAAATTTTTAATGACAAATTTCGATTCACATCGCATATATTATAAAGTACGATATTAATAGATTCACAAACCCTCAAGGTGGTGAGCAATACATTGATTCATAAAAAAATATATAATGCTAGAAACTTAAAAACAGCGAAAGGCACTTTAATTATTGAAGGTCCTGTCTCTACACATAACTTAGAAATGTATGAGTTTCATCCAGACTTAATTGCGTTTCGTCCTGCCGAGCAACAATATAAAGCAATTGTCGAAATTTCTAAATTACCAGAAGCTCGTCTCATTATTGCTAGACATGACCAAACAATTGTTGGATATGTTACATACTTGTATCCTGATCCACTTGAACGATGGTCAGAAGGAAAAATGGAAAACTTAATTGAGCTTGGGGCAATTGAAGTAGTCCCAGCCTTCCGCGGGAGTTCTGTCGGAAAGAACTTACTAGAGGTTTCTATGATGGACGATTATATGGAAGATTACATTATATTGACGACTGAATATTATTGGCACTGGGATTTGAAACAAACAGGATTGAATGTGTGGGAATACCGAAAAGTAATGGAGAAGATGATGAATGCTGGCGGGTTACAATGGATGGCTACAGACGATCCTGAAATTTGTTCACATCCTGCCAACTGTTTAATGGTCCGCATCGGTAAACGCGTTGATACGGATTCTATTCAAGCTTTTGATCGTCTACGTTTTCACAATCGTTTTATGTATTAATAAAGGGGGCAACTGGAATGATTGTAGAAGAAATTATGAATCAAAATGTAGTTACATTACATCCAAACGATACAATCGAAACAGCAATCCGAACGATACGCACGAAAGGCATTCGGCACATTCCAATTGTCGATCAAAATAATCACGTCGTAGGCATTATTTCTGATCGGGATGTGAGAGATGCAAGTCCGTCTATTCTAGATAAACAAGTTTCACTCGATATGCTACAGCAACCGCTCGAGCTTATTATGAAACATCCTGTTATGACTTGCCATCCTCTCGATTTTGTTGAGGAAATTGCTACTTTATTTTTTGAAAATAAAATTGGCTGTCTTCCTGTTACAAAGGCCGGGAAGTTAGTTGGAATCATTTCTGAATCTACAGTACTGCACACATTAGTAAAATTAACAGGAGCACATCAACCAAGTTCGCAAATTGAAATTCAAGTAAAAAACGAACCTGGTATTCTTGGAAAAGTCGTTGCTATTTTTAGTGATTTACAAATAAATATCGTGAGCGTTCTCGTCTACCCAGCAAAAGACGAGAATGATAAAGTACTCGTTTTCCGCATTCAAACGATGAATCCTCTAAAAGTGATTGATGCACTTGAAGCAGAAGGCTACCGCGTATTATGGTCAAACATCATGGGGATGCAAGCATGAGTAGCGCGTTTATTTATTCGGATGACTTTCGGGGCTATTCATTTAGCCCTGATCATCCTTTTAACCAACTGCGCGTCACACTTACGTATGATTTATTACAAAAGGGCGGTTTCATCTCTCCCTCTCAAATCATCTCACCACGGATGGCTACAGATGAAGAGATTGCCTACATTCATACAGAGGAGTACATAAATGCGGTAAAACGTGCTGGAGAAGGAAAGTTAGAAAAATCAATTGCGATGACATATGGACTCGGAACAGAAGATACACCAATGTTCCCAAATATGCACGAAGCAAGCGCATTGCTCGTTGGTGGTACGTTAACAGCTGTCGATGCTGTTCTTTCCGGAAAAGTAAAACACGCGCTTAACTTAGGAGGCGGCTTACATCATGGCTTCCGTGGTAAAGCATCTGGCTTTTGTATTTATAACGATAGCTCCATAGCAATGAAGTATATTCAGAAGAAATACGGTTTACGCGTCTTATATATTGATACAGATGCTCATCACGGTGATGGCGTACAGTGGTCGTTTTATGATGACCCTAACGTATGCACCATTTCACTGCATGAAACTGGTCGCTATTTATTCCCTGGAACTGGCGCTGTAAACGAACGTGGACAAGGTAATGGTTATAGTTATTCTTTTAACGTTCCACTCGATGCTTTTACAGAAGATGAATCGTTCTTAGAAGCATATCGAACTGTTGTAAAAGAAGTTGCAGCGTACTTTAAACCGGATATTATTTTAACGCAAAATGGTGCTGACGCACATTATTATGACCCACTTACACATCTTTGTGCGACAATGAATATTTACCGCGAAATACCGAAGCTCGCTCGTGAAATTGCTAATGAATATTGCGACGGTCGCTGGATCGCTGTCGGCGGCGGTGGCTACGATCACTGGCGCGTCGTTCCAAGAGCTTGGGCACTCATTTGGCTCGAAATGAACAACATCCAAAACATCTCAGGTTATCTCCCTCCAGAATGGATTGAAGCTTGGAAAGGACAAGCAGAAACAGAACTTCCCCTCACATGGGAAGATCCAGACAACATGTATAAACCTATCCCCCGTAAACCAGAAATTGAAGAAAAAAACGCATTAACTGTAGCGAAATCCCTTGAAATTATTCGGAATAATATGACAAAATCTTTATACTAAACGAAAAGGAGGCTCGTTTTTGAATAGCCTCCTTTTATTTGAAGCTTGCTATTATTGTCGTTTTCTGTCGGTAAGTCGATATATGTTAATAATCGCTGATATATTCCGAGTTACGCCGATATATTTTGATAATCGCTGATATATTCTAATAATCGCTGATATATTTTCATTTTATAACAGTCTGGCCCAACTTTTATGAGAAAAGGTCGTGATATTATGTGGACACAACAAATAATCAACACGAAATGCGGTACATTTGAACTCTTTACAAAAGGAAATGGCGAATCGCTTTGTATTACACATCACTATTCACAATTTAATGAAACTGGGGATTACTTTGCGGATGTTTTTACTGCTACGCATCGTGTATTTCTCATTAATTTACGAGATACTGGTCGCTCTGTAACCGCCCAGTCAGAAAACGAATTAAGCATGATTGAAACAATCAACGACTTAGAAGCCATACGAGAAGTATTACAACTTCCAACATGGCATTTCGCCGGTCATTCAACAGGTGGTATGCTTGGACTTTTATATGCGATTACATATCCAAATTCCTTACACTCATTAGTCATAGCAGGCGCTGCAGCAAGTAACTATACCGAAACACCATTTTGCATTTATCACCCAGCACATCCACAGTTTCATTATATGCAAAAACTCATCGAAAACTTAAAAAGCCCTCACCTTACAAATGAAGAACGAAAAGAACTATCTACTGAGAGAACAAAATTATCATTGTTTAAACCAGAAAACTACAACTCTTATTTTTGTAAACCAATCAACAAAACAATGTCCATTAGCCGGATGAATGCTTTCGCCAATGAATATCCTTCATTTGATTTAAGAGAGTATTTACCTTTCATCCAAACAAAGACACTTATTATATGCGGAAGATATGATGTGCAGTGTCCTATTCAATATTCCATCGAGATACATGAGGGTATATGCGATTCTACTTTTGTGACATTTGAGGAGAGCAACCATTATCCTTTTTTAGAAGAAGCGACCCTGTTTACTTCTACTACTCAAATATTTTATAAATCGTTACGCCAGTACCGTTATTATTAAGGAAAGCTCACAGTCTCTATAAGACTATGAGCTAAATTTTCAGAAGAAATATTTCGTACTATATAAAAATAAAAGATAAAAGGAAAAGAGCACCAAACCTACATCAAACAACACTGACTTTTTATCTCCTTCTTTTAAACCTATCGTAATATTAAAAATGCTTCTAACTATCCAACCTAATACTAAAAATAACCAGCCGAAATGATCATTTGTATAATCTTTATCATAAAACATTTGTATTGCACCAATAATTAATAAAATAATTATAATATTAGTTCCAATCCTTAAGACCTTGTTTGATTTATTATCTTGTAATGTATCTCCCAAAATGTAGCACACCCTCTCATGCTCTACTATGTTTTATCTCTCTTTATATCTTAACACAAATTACCTATTATTTCCTTTTTGCAAATAACATAAAAAACCTGCCAATTACTCGGCAGGTATATTACACGTTAAAACGATAACCAGCTCCCCATACTGTTTCAATATATTGCGGGTGAGCAGGATCTCTTTCAATTTTTTCACGTAGCTTTCTAATGTGGACGACAACAGTGGCTAAATCCCCAGCGGAATCTAATCCCCAAATGCGTTCAAATAACTGTTCTTTATTTAATACTTGGTTTGGATGTGTGACAAAGAATGTTAATAAATCAAATTCCTTCGTTGTAAACGCAACTTCTTCATTGTTTATAAAAACTTTTCTCGCTCGTTGATCGATAGAAATTCCGTGAATATATAACGTATCACGTTGCTTACTTACATTTCCTAATAATCTTTCATAACGGGCAATATGTGCTTTTACTCTTGCGACTAATTCACTCGGGCTAAACGGTTTCGTTATATAATCATCCGCTCCTAATCCGAGTCCGCGAATTTTATCTATATCTTCTTTTTTTGCTGAAACAAGTAGAATCGGAATATCTTTTACAGCACGTATTTGTTTACAAATTTCGAATCCGTTCATTTTCGGAAGCATAATATCTAAAATAATTAAATCATAGTCTTCTTGCAGAGCTGTTTGTAAACCTATTTCTCCTGAATGCTCTACATCAACTTGGAAATCATTAATTTCTAAATAATCTCGCTGTAATTCTGCAATACTTACTTCATCTTCTATTAATAAAATTCTTTTCAATTTACTCACCACATTCCTCTACTTTTCCCAATGAGAAGAAAATGCTTGTGCCTTTCCCAAGCTCGCTTTCCGCCCAAATTTCCCCGCCATGTTCTTCAACAATTTGCTTCGCTATCGCTAAACCAAGTCCACTTCCACCTGTGCTAGAATTCCGCGATTGTTCTGCACGATAAAAACGTTCAAAGATATACGGCAATGTATCAGATTCTATACCTGATCCGTTGTCCATCACTTTCACAATAACTTTATTATTATCACTCGATACTGTTACAGTAATTTTCTTCTCTTCTTTATCCATGTATTTCACACTATTATGAATTAAATTTGATATAACTCTATTGATCTTTTCGCAATCAGCCGTTACATATAGTGGTGATGCATGTAATTGTAAGTTAACTTCTATACCTTCTTTACTTAAATCCATTTGCATCTCTTCGATTAACTCTTGCATAAACGTATTCAATTCAACCGTTTCAAACTGAAAGGGAACTCGATTCAAATCGAGCTTTGAGAATAAAAATAATTCATCAATAAGTGTATCCATATGTCTTGCTTTCGTATGGATAGTTGTTAAATACTTATCCATTTTTTCTGGCGTATTTGCTACTCCGTCCTTTATTCCTTCTACATATCCTATAATTGATGTAATCGGTGTTTTTAAGTCATGAGAGATGTTTGAAATAAGCTCTTTTCGATTTTCTTCATACTGTGTTTGCATCTCTATCGATTCTTTTAATCTCTTCCTCATTTCCTCAAACCCTTGATTTAATTGCCCTATTTCGTCGTGTGATGTAATTGGTATTTGAAAATCTAAATTTCCTTCTTTAATTTTCTCCGTTGCGCCTTTCAATACAAAAATTGGTTTTATTACACTTCTTGAAACGAGGTAACTTAATAATCCAATGAGTAAAATGGCTAGTAGTAAAAGCGATACGAATAAGATTGGAAATAATTTTTGTGTAAGATCTACAAATGAACTTTGCTTTTTTAATACAAATATACTTCCCTCTTCTTCCTGAGGAAAATAAAAATCAAACTTTACATATCGATAAAATGTATCGCCTAGTTCCGTTGTACCACGACTATTAATATTTGCTGATTCAAATTTCGGAAGGGCTTCTTTTAAAGAAACACTTTCAAATACGTTTGAAGCATATGAAAGTGTTTCTCCTTTTCTTACTACTATTTTCACACCCTCTTTTTCTATTGCTGAGACAAACGACTCATCTAGCAATTGAGATTGATGCTGTTTGGCTGCTGACTTCAACTCAAGATAGGCATTCTCTTCTTCTGGTGTAAGCGGCTTTTGAATGTAAGAACTTTTATAGAAATTTTTCACTGCTTCCAAGTCACCTGTTATCGAAAAAACGATTAAAAATCCCGCGACTAATATAAGCGTAATGGAAACGAGGATAACAGCAATATAAGAAAATAAAAACCTTGTTTTAATAGACATATCTTAAATCCTCACTTTATCAAACCTTATTATTTATAAGCATAAAAATATATGTTCAATTACTCAAGCGATTTTATAGTAATTTTAGCGTCAGTTTATAAAAATTTAATGTTCCTATTTTACAGTTGAAATTAGGAGGTTGAAATTCCATGTTCAAAAAAACATTCAGTATGATATGTTGCGTAATTTTTTTACAAGGATGCTTGCAAGAACAAGAAGTAAAAAAGGAGATGATAAACATGGAGACTGCACTACTAGCAGCCACTGAAAAAAATGAAACGAATACTGTTATATCTTTACTAAAACAAGGCGCAAATATAAATGCGACGGATAGTCAAGGACGCACTCCGCTTATGATTGCTACATACAAAAATGATGTAAAAACCGCAAAGGTACTTATCGAAGCTGGTGCTGACGTAAATATCCAAGATGACATGAAAAATAATCCCTTTCTATACGCCGGTGCGGAAGGTTACTTAGACATTTTAAAACTAACAATTGATGCTGGTGCAGATCCTACGATTACAAATCGTTACGGCGGAACAGCTCTTATCCCAGCCTCAGAACATGGCTATATTGACGTTATAAAAGAACTCCTCACTCGAACAAATATTGATGTAAATCATGTAAATAACCTGGGATGGACAGCTTTAATGGAAGCCATCGTACTAAGTAACGGAAACGAAACACAGCAACAAGTCATTCGCCTTCTTATTGAGCACGGTGCAGATGTAAATATTCCAGACAATGATGGTGTTACCCCGTTAGAGCATGCTCGCACTCATCACTTTGAAGAGATAGAGAAGATTTTGTTAGAAAGCCGTAAGTAAAAAGCTAATTTTTGCCTTCCTCCCCCACCCTATGCTACATTTAAGCCGTTACATTACTATTAATAGGGTGGGAATAAAAATGAACAAACCTAAAATTGGGATGATTGGACTTGGAAGTATTGCGCAAAAGGCCTATCTTCCAACACTTACAAAAGAAACTGATTGGAATTTTGTAGGGGCGTTTACACCTAACGCACAGAAAAGAAAACAAGTTTGCCAGCAATACCGAATTCAAGACTTTCATTCTATTGAAATGTTAGCTTCGGAATGCAATGCAATCTTCGTTCATAGTTCAACTGCATCGCATTATGAAATCGTTTCTGAACTTCTAAAAAAAGGGATCGACGTTTATGTTGATAAACCGCTAGCAGCTACAGTGGAACAAGCTGAGCAACTAGTCGAGTTAAGCGAGAAGTATAACCGAAAATTAATGGTCGGATTTAATCGCAGATTCGTTCCTATGTATGTCGCTGCCAAAGAACAGGCTCATGATATTTCATGGATTCGAATTGAAAAGTATCGTACAAATAAAGTCGGGCCATATACGTACGACTTCACTATGTTAGATGATTATTTACACATTGTAGATACTGCTCGCTGGTTAGCTAATGATGACCTTAACGCCGTTCACAATATAATGCAAATCACTGAAAAGAATGAACTTCTTTACGGACATCATACATATACAACTCCAAGTGGACTATTACTTTCTACTGCAATGCATCGCCATGCCGGTACTAATTTAGAACAAATTGAACTTGTAACAACAGGAAAAATCATTCGCGTAAAAAATATGAATACATTTGAAATTGAACAGGAAAACTCAGTTTCACAAAGTGGTTCCCCATCATGGGATACGACGTTAAAACAACGTGGTTTTGAAGATGCTGTTCATCATTTTATTGAGTGTGTACAAGGCGATACAAAGCCCGTTGTAGATGGATTAGAAGGATTAAAAACGCAGCAAATGCTACAATCTTTACTAGATGATGTAAATAAAAATTAAAACGGATACATTTTTCAGAATTTACTTTCATTCCCATTCCCTCTTTATTTCTCTCATAAATTTCTATAGAATATGTTGATAGGAATTATAAATTTCATAATGAATCGTGGAAAGGATGGGATTAACACATGTGGAACGAGTTTAAAAAGTTCGCTTTCAAAGGGAATGTAATCGATTTAGCTGTCGGGGTTGTAATCGGTGCTGCATTCGGTAAAATCGTTAGTTCTTTAGTAAAAGATATCATCACACCATTACTTGGTATGGTATTAGGTGGCGTTGACTTTACAGATTTAAAAATTACATTCGGTAAATCATCTATTATGTATGGTAACTTCATCCAAACTATTTTTGATTTCTTAATTATTGCAGCTGCTATCTTTATGTTTGTTAAAGTTTTCAACAAACTAACATCTAAAAGAGAAGAAGAAAAAGAGGAAGAACTTCCAGAACCAACAAAAGAAGAAGAACTTCTTGGCGAAATTCGCGACTTACTAAAACAGCAAAACTCTTCTAAAGATAGAGCATAATTGAACGGATAAAAAGGCATGTCCCTCGGGACATGCCTTTTCTATATGCTATAACGTTTCCGAATTCATATGAATAAATAAAATAATACCAGCAACCACAAGTACCATAATGCTACCTGCAAATAGTGTAATACCAATAAACATTAAACTTGTGCTCATATCTACTGATACACTTTCAATAAAAATAGAAATTACATACGTGATAAGGGCAATTCCTGCAAGAATACTTCCTGGAACAAATCGCTTTAAACCATTTTGTTTTAACGTCATATATGCAAAAATAGCAGTCATACAAAGCGTAATTATCCAAAGAACGATCATCTCTTTTCCCCCTCACAAGCCTTTTCTTTCTATTATACATGACATTGCCCTATAATAGTTAAATTTGCACTTATGTGACATATAACAAGGAATAGCCCCATCTATAGCGAAGGCATTATGAAGAGAATCACAATACACTTTTTGAAGAAAGCATTATTCTTGTTAAAGCAAACAGTTTAGAGGATGCTCACGAACTTGGTAAAAAAATTGCTATGCAATCTGAAGATACGTACGATAATGTGTACGGTGAGCAAATAACGTGGAAGTTCCGAAAAGTGTTGCATGTGTTTGAATTAGACAATACACCATTTGAAACCGGAAAAGAACTGTACGCAAGATTTTTACACGTTAAGAAAAATAAAGCGGTGGATACAGTCGTACAAAAATACTATCCTGAATCCGAATAAAAGCTCACAGCAATCGCTGTGAGCTTTTTTATACTTACTTCGTTGAATCTCTAAATTGGATACGGTGAGGTAAGATAACAGTGTGATCTTCCACTTTTTCTTTGTTCATATACTTTGTTAATAAACGCATTGCTACTGCACCGATATCATACATCGGTTGAACAACTGTTGAAAGCTGCGGACGAACCATTAATGCAAGACGTGTATTATCGAAACCAAGTACTTCTACGTCAGTTGGTACGTTTAATCCAGCGTCTTGTGCTGCATGGATTACACCTAGTGCCATTTCATCAGAAGACACGAAGATTGCTGTTGGCTTTTCATCATTGCTCCAAAGCTTTTCGAATGCTTCGATACCTGAGTCATATGTGTAATCTCCATTGATTACAAGATTTTCATCATATGAAATACCTGCTTCTTCTAAAGCTTTTTTATAACCTTGTAACTTCTTCGCGCTTCCCGCTTTATCAATGAAAGGACCAGAGACGAAACCGATACGTTTATGTCCTTGCTCGATAAAGTGCTTCATTGCATCATAAGCTGCTTGTGTATAATCAATATTTACTGATGGCGTTTCATTTTGCTCATCAAATGACGCTGCTAATACAATTGGTACTGGAGATTTTTTAAATTCTTCAATGTGAATGTCTGTAATATCTTCACCCATGAAAACAATTCCGTCCACTTGTTTTCCAAGCATCGTATTTAATAAATGGAACTCTTTCTCTTTGTTTTGATCAGAGTTACTTAAAATGATGTTATATTTGTACATTGTTGCGATATCTTCAATTCCACGTGCAAGTTCTGCATAAAACGTATTTGAGATATCAGGAATAATAACACCTACTGTAGTTGTCTTCTTACTTGCTAGTCCACGTGCTACCGCATTCGGGCGGTATCCTAAACGATCAATTGCTTCTAATACTTTCTTTCTTGTTGTAGGCTTTACATTTGGGTTACCGTTCACAACACGAGATACGGTAGCCATTGAAACGTTTGCTTCGCGCGCTACATCATAGATTGTTACGTTCATCTCATCGCACACTCCTTCTATTTTTGTTATCTATTTTTATGTATCGGTTACTTGAATGAAAAAAAGACATCAACTCTATTTGCAGATGCCACCAATCGTCCCGAGTTCTTCCTTTTACTAATGATACGATAAAAACGCAGGCTCATACAATATTTTCCCGCAAAAGTTTCGAAAAAATTCGCTTCTTTTCTCGTATTTTCGTATTTTTTATGAAAAAAGGGCATTTTTTGTAAAAAAATAGATGTTTCCTAAGTAAAAATCTTATTTTAAGCAGTACGATAGTA
Organism: Bacillus cereus group sp. BfR-BA-01349; assembly: GCF_022663795.1. Classification (NCBI taxonomy): domain Bacteria; kingdom Bacillati; phylum Bacillota; class Bacilli; order Caryophanales; family Bacillaceae; genus Bacillus; species Bacillus cereus group sp. BfR-BA-01349. The sequence goes on along the minus strand of NZ_JAKUGE010000003.1, from coordinate 14,525 downwards.
AATGAAATTTATATCGGCGATTTTTCGAATATATCGACTGTAACTCGAAATATATCAGCGATTTTCCAAATATATCGACCGCAACTCTAATTATATCAGCGATTTTTTAAATATATCAACTTACCAACAAAAATCGACAATGACAGTCGCTATACAATAGGAGAAAGCTGTTCCAAAATGCCTTTTTGGAACAGCTCATTAAAAGTTTTTATAATTTACTTCCAAATGATTTTAATTCATTCATAAAATCATTGAACTGCGGTATATTCATTTGCTGCGCCGCATCTGATAAAGCTACAGCTGGATCTGGATGTACTTCAGCCATAATTGCATCTGCACCAATTGCCATCGCTGCTTTTGCAGTTGGTAAGAGAAGGTCACGTCGCCCTGTAGAATGCGTTACATCGACAACGACAGGTAAATGTGTTTCTTTCTTTAAAATCGGCACAGCGGAAATATCAAGCGTATTACGCGTCGCTCTTTCATACGTGCGAATACCTCGTTCACATAAAATAATGTTCCCATTTCCCTTTGCCATAATATATTCTGCCGCATTAATGAATTCTTCAATCGTTGCTGATAGACCACGTTTTAATAATACTGGTTTATTTACAGCACCAGCTGCCCTTAGCAAATCAAAGTTTTGCATATTGCGAGCACCAATTTGAATAACATCAACGTAATCTAATGACATCTCAATATCATTCGGATTTAAAATTTCACTAATAACAGCCAAATCATATTCATCTGCTACCTGGTGCAAAATTTGTAATCCCTCTAATCCAAGACCTTGAAAATCATACGGTGAAGTACGTGGTTTGAACGCACCACCACGCATTAATTTCAGACCTTGCTCTTTCATTGCTTCAGCAACTTGACGTACTTGTTCATAACTTTCCACTGCACACGGTCCCATAATAAAATGCTGATTTCCGTCACCAATTTTTTCACCATTAATTTCAACAATCGTATCTTCTGTTTTTTTCTTACGAGAAACAAGTAATGCTTTACGATGATCATCTTCTTGTAATTCTAAACCAGCTTGAAAAATTTGTTTGAAAATATGTTGTAAAGTCGAAGTTTCAAATGGACCATTATTATTCTCTGCAATTAAATCCAGCATATTTCTTTCACGTACAGGATCAAAACGTTTCACACCTTGTACTTCTTTTAAATTACCAACTTCTTGTACGAGACGACCTCTTTCGTTTAGTAACTCTAATATTTGTAAATTAAGTTGATCAATTTCAGAACGTAAACGACCTAATTGTTGTGATGCCATAAGAAAGCCACCTCTTTCAAATTCCTATATGTTACTTTTTTAAGATAACTTATTATAGCTGATACATATACGATTGTCACACGATATACAGCAATGAATTACTATCAAAAAACATTGTATATTTTCATTTAAAATAAAAAAAAGACAGTTTACATACTGTCTTTTTTTACAAGAAGGAAACAAACGGTTTATCACTGTTTTTCTCTTTTATAATAACGGCCTCAATTTTACTCTCGGACTTAATCTGTAATTGTACTTTCGCATCTTTAGGCAATTTGTCTAACATGCCTTGAGCAGCCAATTGGGTAAGAGCCATTAATTCTGTTTTACCGTTATATTTAATAACAATATTCATATTTAATGTATCCATTTGATCTTTCTTATAAGAAACTTTAGCGTTGACTGGAATAAAATCTCCATTAGAAAAACCTTTTATTTCCTTAGCAAAGTTATTTATTTTTGTATTATCTTCTCCATGTGCTTGTGTAAATTCATCAGAAGGATATGAATACGACTTTTCATCAATTGTACTCCAATTTCCAAGGTTCGTATCATTCTTTTGAACAGTAGCACTAGCAATATACGTACCATTTTTTAAAGAACTAGTACTTTCTTGCTTAAAGATAGCAAACGTAATTGGAGATTTGTTATACTTATCATTTTTGTTAATAGCTTCAATAAGTTGTTTAGCAACTTCAGTCCCTTTAGACATAGCTTCTTCATTCGATACACTTGAAGACATAGCTAAACCTATCATAACACCAGATAAACTTAATTCATTTGAATTCTGTTTTCCGAAATAGTCTTGTTCTATAATATTTGTCAAAACTGGCGCTTCTACTTTCGCAACTAGTTCATCAACTAGTTTCTCTGGAATATACTGATTTAATTGCAGTACGTGACTCTCTGTATCAAATTGCTGCGTTGCAATATTTATTAAACCATTTTCATACTCTGCTAAATCTAATTTAGAATTTGTTTTTATATTAGCTGTATTAATAACCTTTTGTTCTTTTAAAGGAATAACAGTTCTATAATAATCTTTAGAAACAGCAGTTCTCGGAATCATACTTTTTTCTTTTGTATCTTTTTGTATAACTTCATCCTTCTTACTAATCGTATTACTATTGTTACTACAAGCTCCTAGTAATAAACTTACGACTGCGAAGGATAATGCCATTTTCTTCATTACTTAAAACCTACTTTCAACAATCTAGTTATTTAGTTTGAACTATTAATAGTGTACCACTAAATATATTTCAACAAAAACAAAAAAAAGAAGCAAGCACCTTTAGCTTGCTTCTTTTTACTTTATATTCTCTTCTAAAGCATCTTTTTTAATATTCCAATGAGATGTATTCCATACTACCATCCCATCTTTTATGTATAGCACTTGCGGTGATTCATGTCTAATACTGTATTGTTCTGCAACACGATTTGACACATCTCTCGCATCTTGTACGTATAAGTAATACGCTGGCACTTCTCTTTCTTCACTGCAATACGCTTGAAATTCTGTGTATGCACCGTGACTAATCGGGCATGTCGTACTATGTTTAAAAAGAACATACGGCTCATTCTTTTCTACTAAGACTTCAAGCTCTTCAATTGTTTCAAGTTTTGTCATATTCATCACGATTCACCTCTCATACGAAATCTAGAGCGCTTCTCTTTCTTTTCAGCTTTTTTCTCAATTCTTTCTAATTTACGCTCTTCTTTTTCAACCTTCTTCTCTTGTCTCGACGCACGGTAATGATTGTATACTTCAATCGCCGCACTGCTCCACTGTACAACTTGCGCTACTTTATCAGCGTTATTTTCAATTTCGTCCGTTACAGAGTCTGATACATTACGAAGCTTCGTATTTAAAGATTGGATTGTCGTTCCAATCCCATCTACACCCGCTACCACTTTATTTAATGACTGTGACTTCTGTTGAATATCATCAGCTAACGCATTCGTTTTATGTAATAATTGCTCTGTCTCTACGCTAATTCCTTGCATTTGCTTTTCTAAACCTTCTAACGTGCTTGCAACGTTTTCCAACGTCTTCTGAACCGATAACAACGTTCTGCATACATACACTACTAATACTGCGAAAGCAACCGCAATAATAGCCGCACTTACATATAAAAGAACTTGCATTTCATCACTTCCTTTATCTTTTTCATACTTTCCCCTATTATACAATCATTTTCCGTTTCATTCTAATCCCTATCTCATCATTAGAATTTTCATACTTATTCGTTAACTGTAACATAAATCATTCAACAAATTCCACTAAGTAGGTTACAATAGGAGAGGATACATAATTAGTAGGGAGGCTTTACATATGAAAGATCCACGTATTGAAAAGTTAGCATACAATTTAATTAACTACTCTATCCGCTTACAAAAAGGTGAAAAAGTATTAATTGAAAACTTTGGCTTACAAAAAGAACTTGTAACTGCACTTGTAAAAGAAGCATATGCAGCTGGTGGTTTCCCATTCGTCTCTTTAAAAGATCATCAAGTAGATCGCTCTTTATTAATGGGTGCTACTGAAGAACATTTCGAACAAATCGCTGCATATGAAGCAAGCGTAATGAAAGACATGGACGCTTATATCGGTCTTCGCTCTGGCGATAATATTAATGAACAAGCTGACGTTCCAAGTGAGCGTATGAAAGTTCATGGCCAAACAGTTGGTAAAAAAGTTCATAGAGACATTCGCGTTCCAAAAACACGCTGGGTTGTTCTTCGCTACCCAAATGCTTCTATGGCACAGCTTGCTAAAATGAGTACAGAAGCTTTCGAAGACTTCTACTTCGAAGTATGTAACTTAGACTACGGCAAAATGGATAAGGCAATGGATAGCCTTGTTACATTAATGAATAAAACAGATAAAGTTCGTTTAACTGGTCCTGGAACTGACTTAACATTCTCTATTAAAGACATTCCAGCTATTAAATGCTCAGGTCATTTAAACATTCCAGACGGTGAAGTATACTCTGCACCAGTTCGTGATTCTGTTAACGGTACAGTTTCTTACAACACACCATCTCCTTACAACGGTTATACATTTGAAAATGTACAACTTAAGTTTGAGAACGGTCAAATCGTTGAAGCAACTGCAAACGATACAGAGCGCATTAACAAAATCTTCGATACAGACGAAGGCGCACGCTACGTTGGTGAGTTCGCAATTGGCGTAAACCCATACATCTTACATCCAATGGGAGACATCCTATTCGATGAAAAAATCGATGGCAGCTTCCACTTCACTCCTGGACAAGCTTACGACGATGCATGGAACGGCAACAACTCGAACATCCACTGGGATTTAGTATGCATCCAACGCCCTGAATACGGCGGCGGCGAAATTTACTTCGACGACGTACTAATCCGTAAAGACGGACGCTTCGTTGTACCTGAACTAGAAGCTTTAAACCCAGAGAACTTAAAATAATAATAAAAACGCTCGGAATTTTCGCCGAGCGTTTTTTATTTCTTCCCTACCATTTCTATTTTCACATGTGGATTTTCTTTCTCTATAAGCCTTAAGAATTCATCCATATTTTGCGGCATCGCAACCATATGTACTTTATATGCATTCGTCGTAATTTCAAGAAACTTTCCGACCTGACGTATAATTCTCACATCTTTTAATACAATATCATCATTTAAAATACCGTACTTTAATACGCCATTTTCTACTTTATGTTTTTTAATAAATACTTCCCAAACGAGTGGTACATTTACAATGAAGCATAAACCCATCCCAATCAACGCTGACATCCAATGCGCTTTATTAGTGAAAAGCATGACAATTGGATATATAAACATAAAAACTAACGTAAGACAAACGAAAATGACTACTGACTTACTTCTTTGAATTGGAAAGTTCATACCTACACCCCCTAACCCAAATTATACCATTATTTCTATTTTGCTTCATAGAAAAAGGCCATTTCTAAATGACCTTTTACACAATGTACCTATAAAATTTCTTATCTACCTGTAGCACCGGAAAGTTTTTCGGCAACTCGTCTATACTCACACTTTCAAAACCATTCTTTTCATAAAAACGATGTGCCGCTAAAAATTTTACTGTTGTTCCTAAGTAAATATCTTTCAATTTTTTATCCTCAGCCCATGAAATTGCTGTTTGAAGCAACATATGTGATGCGCCCCATTCTTTTCCGCGAAACTCTTTCTTCACGAACATTTTTCTTAGCGCTACTTGATGATTCTCAATATCTAATAAAGCTACTGTTCCAACTACTTTATCATCATAAATTGCTATCCAAAAGTTTCCGTAATCCTTTTGATAGAATGTTTCTATTTCAAGTAAATCAGGTTGCTCTTCTTTCGTAATTGAAACATTATACTCTTTTTGCTGAATATGAACGATAAGATCTACTACTTCCTCTTGAAACGTACTTTCATACGCAATAATGCGTATCTTCTCGTTCATCGAATCTCCTTCCACTCTGAAGCTAGTAAACTATATACAGCGATATCGTGAAAATGATCATATAGCCATTCATCATCTCTTAAAATGCCATCTAACTTAAATCCTAAACGTTCTGGAATAGCGCGGCTTTTCACATTTTCAACACCGCATCTAATTTCCATTTTATTTAATTTTAAATTCTCAAATGCATAGTGAAGTACAGCCTTCACACTACGCGTCATAATACCTTTCCCGCCAGCATCTTCTGCAAGATAATACCCAAGACTCGTCGCTTTCTTCCCCCAGCTCACTGGATGAATACCTACCATCCCAACGAGCTTTCCTTTGTAACGTATGCCACTTTCAAAACCGTCTCCCTCTGCAAATTTCTTTAACCACATCGGACAAATCTCATCATACGCATCAGCAGGTTTCGTCCCATCTACCCAAGGAAGCCATCTTCGTAAATGATTACGGTTTTGATCTATTAATTGATATAGTTCCTCCTTATGATGCTTCTCTAATAACTGTAATTCGATTTCATCGTCTACTCGAAGTGTAAACATGTTTTTTGGTCCCCTTTTTATTTTTCTTATTATTCTAACATTTATAACTAAAGAAATACACGCTAATATATCGACTAACCTCAAGAATCATATATGCCAACATAGCACACAAAAAAGACGCATAGCCAAGCTATGCGTCTTTCCTATTACTTCTCTGCAACTTGAACTTCTTTTACGTAAGCTGCTTCGAATTTTTGGATGTCTCCTGCGCCCATGAAAATTAGAACGCCGTTTTTATGTTTCTTTAATACATCCGTTGTTGTATCTGTAATTAGTTCTGCACCGTCAATACGCTTTTGCAGATCTTCGATTGTTAATTCACCTTTGTTTTCGCGTGCTGATCCGAAAATATCACATAAGTATACTTGATCAGCTTTGCTTAGGCTTTCTGCGAACTCATCTAAGAACTTTTCTGTACGTGAGAATGTGTGTGGCTGGAATACAGCGACAATTTCACGCTCTGGATGTTTTTGACGAGCTGCTTCAATCGTTGCATTAATTTCTGTCGGATGGTGTGCGTAGTCATCGATAATCACTTGCTCTCCCATCGGCTTTTCATTAAAGCGACGTTTTACGCCTTCAAAAGTTGTTAGCTGATGCTTTACTGCTTCTACATCAACGTTTTCATAATGGCAAAGTGCAATTACTGCTAACGCATTTAATACGCTGTGATTGCCGTATCCTGTAATTTTGAACGTGTCATAGTACGTATTACGAACGAATACATCAAAAATAGTACCATCTGTTCTCTTTTGGATGTTGCGTGCTTGGAAATCATTATCTTCTCCAAATCCATAGAAAATAACAGGTACTTTCGCTTGAATTTTTTGAAGTTCTTCATCATCTCCACATGCAATAATGCCTTTTTTCACTTGCAATGCCATCTCTTGGAATGCACTGAATACATCATTGATGTCTGCAAAATAATCTGGATGATCAAAATCAATATTCGTCATAATTGCATAGTCTGGATTATAAGACAAGAAATGACGACGATACTCACAAGCTTCAAATACAAAATACTTACTATTTTCTACCCCATGCCCTGTTCCATCTCCAATAAGGTAAGATGTTGGGTGTGCACCTTGCATTACATGGGCTAACAAACCTGTTGTTGATGTTTTTCCGTGTGCACCAGTTACAGCAACACTTGTGTATTGGCTCATCAGGTCACCTAAGAAATGATGGTAACGATGGACTGGGATGTTTAATTCTTTTGCTGCTACGATTTCTTCATGCGTATCAGGAAATGCATTTCCTGCAATAATCACTTGTCCTTCTTCTACATTATTCTTATCAAAAGGAAGGATCGAGATACTACGCTTTTCCAACGCTGTTTGTGTAAAGAAACGCTTTTCATAATCAGACCCTTGAACAGTATGCTTCATATCATGAAGAATTTGCGCTAATGAACTCATTCCTGTTCCTTTAATTCCTACAAAATGGTAAACTGTCATCTTAAAGAACCTCCAACATTTCGAACTAATACAACGGCCTATCTATAAGACAGTATATGAATCTTTTCTTATTTTGGTAATCATCATACATTTTTGATGTAGTGAAGTTATTCTTCCCTTCACTTATCAGGATAAACTCGTACGTACTTCTTTATATATCCATAACAAGTCCATTATAGCAAAAAAGAAGCCGCTATACTATGATAACAGAAAAACTGATAGGGTCAATCACCTATCAGTTTTTCTCTCTTTTACATCTCTTCTCTTTTTTCTAATTGAACACGCTCTAAACGTGGGTTTGGACGATATTTACGACCAGCTTTTGCTTCTGGTTTCCCATTTAATTCTACATTATCACCAGTAAAGCCAATATTCATTTTTAATAAGCTACTTCCTACCCCGTATATGTCAACAGGTACGTTTTGAGCTTCAAATTCACGAATACGCTTCTCATCAAATCCACCAGTTACAACGATGTCTACATGCTGGAATCCTTCTTCATCAAGTGCTTTACGAAGTGCGAATACAAGCGATGGGTTTACACCACGTGGATCGAATGTTCCAAGTACTTCTGGGTGGCGAATGAAGTATTGATCAATCATCGTGCGGGACGTATCTACACGTACACCTTTTAATGTTGATCCAAATTCACGCGCTACGCGAAGTGCATCTGTAATGACATCATTGTTGTAATCAATTAATACAACTAATTCATCTTCTGGGAATTTCTTATGATATGCTTTTGCCGCTTCTACAACATCACCATTAAACATTTGAATTAATGCGTGAGGCATCGTCCCCATACCACTTTTGCCCCACCATTCATTCATCGCATGCGTCGCTTGTGCGCTCATACCTCCGATGTATGCTGCATAACCGTCACCAGCTTGTTGTGTATAATGATCGTCACGATCTCCCATGAAAATAACTGGTTTTTCTTTATCTACGCTACGCGCAGCTTGGACAACGTTATATACGTTTGTCGCAACCGATGTACGACGAGCTAAAATCCCATCAATGACACCTTCTAAAAATCCGAAATTTTCATAAGGACCATGAATTGTTAACACTGTTTCAAATGGACTAATTTTATCGCCATCTTTTAAAGAGTTAATCTCAAGTTCCTCAGGATTTTTAGCGAATGTTTGTAGCAACGCAATCACTTCATCTGTTCCGCAAAGAACTGCATTTTCCTTTTGGAAAAATTGCATCGTTACAACACTTTTCGGGCGAAATTCTTCAATGATTTCTCTAGTCTTTAAAAAGTAAACGGCAGAGAACCAACCTTCTCCAACGCGTTCGTCAAATTTAAATGTTTTATTTGTTAGTCTATTTATTTCACCTTTTAATTTTAATTCAATTTCTTTCATGTCGCTTTACTCCCTACTTTACTATCCAACATTTTCTCTTAGTATACAGCATAACCGTTTACTATACATTTGTTTCCTGCATAGCAGCGAATTCATCCTCAGAAATAAGGACATCTCTTGGCTTCGTTCCTCTTGCTTCAGAAATAATTCCTTGCGATTGCATCTCTTCAATGAGGCGTGCTGCGCGATTATAACCGATGCGGAATTTTCGCTGTACAGAAGATGTGGACGCTCCCCCTTGTTCTACAACAAATTGACATGCTTCGAAGAACAATTCGTCTTCCGACTCAGCTTGTTCTGTTTTCGCTAATAAATCCTCTTGCTTAAATAAGTAATTCGGCTTCATTTGCTTTTTCACATGATCAACTGTCTTTTCAATCTCATCATCCGATACATATACACCTTGTACACGAACAGGCTTAGATGTACCGTTCCCTAAGAATAACATATCACCACGGCCAAGTAATTTCTCCGCGCCACCAATATCGATAATCGTACGCGAATCAACTTGAGATGATACAGTAAACGCAATACGCGTTGGAATGTTTGACTTAATTAAACCTGTAATAACATCTACAGATGGACGCTGCGTCGCTACTAATAAATGAATACCACAAGCACGTGCTTTTTGCGCAATACGACAAATCGCTTCCTCAACATCACCAGGTGCTACCATCATTAAGTCGGCTAACTCGTCAATGACAATAACGATATAAGGTAATGTTTCTCCCGGAATTTCTCGCTCACTTACAATCGTATTATAACGAGTTAAATCACGAGCACCTGCGTGCGCAAACAATTCATAACGGCGTTCCATTTCCTCAACTGCCCATTTTAATGCAGCTGTTGCTGCTTTTACATCCGTAATAACAGGTGCTACAAGATGTGGAACAGAATTGTATGGTGCAAGCTCAACCATCTTCGGATCGATTAACATTAACTTCACTTCATGTGGTTTCGCTTTATATAAAATACTCGTTAAAATCGCGTTAATACACACACTTTTACCTGAACCCGTTGCACCCGCAATAAGTCCGTGCGGCATTTTTCGAATATCCGTTACAATTGGATCCCCTGAAATATCAAGCCCCAGCGCAACAGTAAGCGGTGATTCACTCTTTGTGAATACAGGACTTCTTAAAATTTCACGAAGAAATACTGGCTTACTTTCTTTATTTGGAACCTCGATTCCAATCGCACTCTTCCCTGGAATCGGTGCTTCAATACGAATATCTTTCGCAGCTAAGCTTAACTTAATATCATCACTTAAATTTGTAATTTTATTTACTTTCACACCTGGGTCTGGCTGCACCTCAAAACGAGTGACTGCCGGACCTTGCGATACATTAATAACATGTGCTCCAACGTGAAAATTATTAAACGTTGTATCTAATAATTCTTTCTGCTCCTCTAACCATTCTGTATTATCTAACGCTGATTGCTGTGGAATCGACAACAGCGCTAATGGCGGAACAGTGTATGTCGGTGGTGTGTGCAATACATTTCGCATATCGTTCTCTCTTTGATTTACAACATATGCTTTCTCTTGTACTTCCGTACTTGAAATTGGCTTTTGTACTTGCTCTACCACTATTTGCTGTATTGGTTGTTCTTCCACTTGTGGCTCTGCTACTACTTGCTGCATTGGGTGTTCTTCCACTTGTGATTCTACTACTACCTGCTGCACTGGGTGCTCTTCCACTTGTGGTTCTGCTGCTACTTGCTGCACTGGGTGCTCTTCCACTTGTGGTTCTGCTACCTCTTGTTGCACTGGCTTATTCTCTACTCGTACATTAGCAGAAGGCTGCATTGCATTTGCTCTAGCTGCATGTCTTTCCATTAATCGTGTTCTATCTTGTTTCAACATAACAACATTAAATGGTACATGACGCTTTTTCTCACGTTTTGGTTCTTCTTTTTGTACAACTGGTTGTTCTTCTGCGACTGGTGTTTCCTCGGCAACTGGTTGTTCTTCTACGACCGGCGCTTCTTCTACAACTCGTTGCTCTTCTACGACCGGTGCTTCTTCTACAACTCGTTGCTCTTCTGCGACTGGCGCTTCTTCTACAACTGATTGCTCTTCTACGACCGGTGCTTCTTCTACAACTGATTGCTCTTCTACGACCGGTGCTTCTTCTACAACTCGTTGCTCTTCTGCGACCGGTGCTTCCTCGACAACTGATTGTTCTTCTACAATCGGTGCTTCTTCTACAACTGGTTGTTCTTCTGCAATTAAAACATCCGCAAAGCTTTGAACATCTTTCTTCGTTTGTTCATCAGCCTCAGCAACATGTATGAATTCACTCTTTTGTTCAATTGCTTCAGCTTCTTGCTGAATGTCCTCAAGTGCTACAAATGTCTCTACTACAGGCGCGTTTATTTCTGCAATCACTTCTACTTCTTCTGACTCTTCCGTTTCCGCAATTACTTCAGCTTCTTCTGACTCTTCTACTTCCGCAATTACTTCCACTTCTTCTGACTCTTCTGCTTCCGCAATTACTTCCACTTCTTCAGGTGCCTCTGTTTCCATAACTACTTCTTCAAGCTCTTCCGTTTCTGCAATCACTTCTACTTGTGACACTTCTTCCGGTATTTCCACAATGATTGTTTCTTCAAGTTTTTCTTCTGCTTTGACAATCACTGATTCTTCTAGAGCTTGCTTTTCTACTTCAATAGTAGGTTGTTTTATTTCTGTATTACGTTTAATTTCTTCTGATAATATTGTATCCTCGTGCTCTACTTTAGAAGCTACTAATTCTTCTTGTAGATTGTTTTCGTTTAACACCACTACATCTTTTTCTAGCTTAGCACTTTCCATCTGCTCAGCTACTGTTTTATGAAGTAATTCATCCGCTGGAACTTCCTGCGGTGTACTCATTTCTTGAATCACTTCTTTTTCTTCTACTAAAGGCACTTGGCGTTCAATTTCATAACCGTTTTTCTCTAGCCATTGATCAACAACTGATTTTTCTTCTTTTTTGCTCTGTTGACCTTGCTGTTCAACTACTTCACCTGAAGCAGAAGACGTTGCTTGTCCTTCTGAGAAATCAGATAATGTATATCCTTTTTTCTCTAACCATGCATCAACGACTGATTTACCCTCTACAGATATTTCAAGGTCTTCTCTTTCCTTTACTTCCTCCTGCTTTTCTTCCTTTTTCTCTACTGAAGGACGATTATATCCATAAATTGGCGAAATCATTTCTGTTGGCCGAAATGGTCTACGGTTACTCTCTTGCGAAGGTGCAGATGCCTTTTTAACGACAGACTCCCGCACCGGTTCATATTGCACTTCCGGCTCTTCATATGTAGAAACTACCTTTTCCACATACGGTCGTCTGCTTCTTTCCACCTTTATTCCTCTTTGGGCAGTCGGTTCTTCATATGTTACTCCTTGAACAGGTTGTTCTTCGAAGCGATTTACTTCGCTTTCATCCTCTTCATCGAACCCATTATCCGGTACTAAAGGAAAACGGCATTTACCTGCATTCCTACTTGCCATTTGTGCTTCTCTTGCTTCAGTGTAGTGGTTTACACGAGGAATTTTCGGCTGACTTTCAATTTGCTTTGGTACTTCTTTATTCATCGCTGTTTGTTCTTCCTCTTTGTTAAACAGCTTTTTCATCCAATCTAACATGCTTACCACTCTTTCTACTAAATAGTAACATCCTTTATTGTATCAGCATTCGGCAAAAAGTGCAGGTAAAATTAAGCATGTCATATTTATCCATAATATTCTAATTTACGAGTGTTTTCATATAAAAAAAACGCAGTCTTTCATGTAAGACTGCGCTTAAGCTTTACTCTTCTGATATGCATCTATGCTATCCGTTACACTTTGCAATAAAGAATTTACATACTGCGGGTCAGATAATTTTTTATCTTCTTCATGGTTTGACATAAACCCAAGTTCTAATAACACACCAGGAACCTTTGCCCAATTAAATCCAGAAAGATCATCCCGAAATTTAATTCCATTTACTTTTACTTGCTGGTTCTCCCTCATTTTATTTACAATCATTTGAGAGATTTGAAGACTTTCCGCATAAATCTCTTTCGTATATGGACTTCCTTCTGCCGGCGTCAATACAGCGAATGCACTTTGGTTTGGATTTTCAGAACCATCTGCATGAAGACGTAAAAATAAATTAGCCTTATGATTATTTGCGAATGTCGCCCTTTCTTTATTACTTATATCAACGTCTTGTGATGTTCTCGTCATTAATACTTGTATTCCCTTTGCTTCTAACTTTTCTTTTAATACGAAAGCCATTTCTAATACAAGTACAGCCTCTCTCTTTTTCGTCACAACACCTGTTGTACCGTCTGTCACTTTATATTTTTGCGTTGTTGCCCCTGGTCCAATCGGCTCTAAATTTAAATTCGCTTTTTGTTGATGCCCTGGATCAATAACGACGAGAAACTTCTCTTGTTTTTCATTACTCTCTACTTTTTGTTCATTATTTTGCACTGGTTGCTCAGTCGGCTGCACTGGCGTAGTTTCTTCTTTCTTTTCATCAGATGATACTTCCTCTTGCTTATGTTCTACTTGCTCATTCGTTTGAATTGCTTGCGATTCTTCGTTCTTTTCTTGTTCTTGCTGCTTTTCTACCGGTGCATCTTCTTTGGTATCTTTGTTTTTCTCTTGTATAGAAGATGTAGTTTCTTTTTTCGGCTGCTCTTGTGAACAACCGGCCATATATATTCCAATGAATGCAATCATGCTCATTATTTTTATATACTTCATACTTCTCTCCCATCACTTTGCACCGGATTCAAAGTTTTTCTTATAATTGCCCTATAATCTCATCCATATTTCCAATATAAACTGGCTGCCATTTTTCTGTACCACGTTCTGCAGTATAAACCGGATAAGCGTCATCATCTATATTTACGAAAACTGGATCGCCCATATCCGTTTCATATCCAATTGTAATCCATCCTTCTTGCCACTTTCCGTTTTCTTCACTTATTAATGAATTTTTATGTTTATCATATCGATAACCGATTTGTCCTTTTTCTAATTCACTTTCACTAAACACATATATTTCATAAGTACCTAGCTCAACATCTTGCTGTTTTGAAGTTTCAATTCGTTTTAGAAGTTCTGCGATTTTTGGTTGTTGTTTCATACGTCTATCCCCTTCTGCTTTTCTAAATTTTAACTAGTTTGTTTATAAAATACAATATAGATTTTAAGAAAAAAGGTGACATCCTTATCATATTAACAATTTTTTGAATATATCTATCACTACTCTCAATATATCAACGATTTAACACGAAATTTCGATTTACCGACAAAGAATGACAAAAAAAGAGAGGTTGTGGTCATCTCCCTGTCAAGTAGACAGTAATAAAAAGAGTATTATGCCACGGCCTTTTCCCGATATTCTATCGGGGAAAGGCCGTGAAGTT